>NZ_JAPKIB010000006.1:0-276300 GCF_036759925.1 Kluyvera sp. CHPC 1.2972
ACCCGGCGGCTTGTTTGCCGTTGTTCCGTCTCAGTGGGGCCGCATTATAGGGAGTTAATTCAGGCTGACAAGAGGAAAAATGCATTTTTCTTTCAACAGCTCACCTTTTCGCCTTTCTGCCGCTTATTTCTGCTTTTTGATAGCAGCAGGCAGGTCAGCAAGGCTATTAATCACCCAATCCGCGGCTTTTTCCGCTTCTTCGGTGACAGGTTTCCCCGTACGCACCAGCACTTTAGTGCCCACGTTCGCCGCAGTAGCTGCCTGCATGTCTTCTACTTTGTCACCGACCATATAAGAAGAAGCCATATCAATGTGCAGAAACTCCTGCGCGGATTTAAACATCCCTGGATGCGGTTTACGGCAATCACACACCTGGCGGTACTCTTCTACTGTTCCCTGCGGGTGGTGTGGGCAATAGTAGATACCATCCAGATCGACACCACGGTCTGCCAGAGACCAGTCCATCCATTCCGTCAGCGTTTCGAACTGCGCTTCGGTAAACTTCCCGCGAGCGATACCGGACTGGTTAGTGACCAGCACCAGCGCATAGCCCATCTCTTTTAATTCGCGCATGGCGTCGATAACGCCATCAATAAACTCAAATTCATCGATTTCATGAACGTAGCCATGATCGACATTAATCGTGCCGTCACGATCGAGAAAAATAGCGGGTACAGACTTTGCCACCGTGTTGCTCCTGAATAAGGCATGTATTCTTAGTATCGCATGTTTCGACAGGCAAGAAAGCGTCGATCGCATAAATCAGATTGATTTAGCCGTCTAGATGCCTTAACATCCGTTTTGTTGACGGTCATCGCCCGTCTCTGGCAGAAGAAAATGCCACGGATAACTCCTAACCGATAATAAATAATCTAATGATTAAACTTTCGAATATCACCAAGGTGTTCCAGCAGGGCCACCGCACCATTCAGGCGCTGAACAACGTTAGCCTGCACGTGCCTGCGGGACAAATTTATGGCGTCATTGGCGCATCCGGTGCAGGTAAAAGTACGCTGATTCGCTGCGTTAACCTGCTTGAACGCCCGACAGAAGGCAGCGTTCAGGTTGGCGGCCAGGAACTTACCGCACTGTCCGAAGCGGCGCTGACCAAAGCGCGTCGCCAGATTGGCATGATCTTCCAGCACTTTAACCTGCTCTCTTCACGCACGGTATTCGGCAACGTTGCGCTGCCGCTGGAACTCGATAACACGCCTAAAGATGAAGTAAAGCGTCGCGTCACTGAGCTGCTGGACCTCGTCGGTCTGGGCGACAAGCATGATAGCTACCCGGCGAACCTGTCCGGTGGGCAAAAACAGCGCGTGGCGATTGCCCGTGCGCTGGCCAGCAACCCGAAGGTTCTGCTGTGTGATGAAGCCACCAGCGCACTGGATCCGGCAACCACACGCTCCATCCTCGAGCTGCTGAAAGACATTAACCGTCGCCTGGGCCTGACGATTCTGCTCATCACCCACGAAATGGATGTGGTAAAGCGCATCTGCGACTGTGTAGCGGTTATCAGCAACGGCGAGCTTATCGAGCAGGATACGGTGAGCGAAGTCTTCTCTCATCCGAAAACACCGCTGGCACAGCAGTTTATTCAGTCCACGCTGCATCTGGATATTCCAGAAGATTACCAGGCGCGTCTGAAAGAAGCACAGACTGCCGATAGCGTACCGATGCTGCGCATGGAGTTTACCGGCCATTCGGTTGATGCTCCGCTGCTGTCGGAAACCGCACGTCGCTTTAACGTGAACAACAACATTATTAGCGCGCAGATGGATTACGCGGGCGGCGTGAAGTTCGGCATTATGCTGACGGAAATGCACGGCACGCCTGAAGATACGCAAGCAGCCATTGCCTGGCTGCAGCAACACCATGTAAAAGTAGAGGTACTGGGTTATGTCTGAGGCCATGATGTGGTTACTGGCGCGCGGCGTCTGGGAAACGCTGGCGATGACATTCGTGTCGGGCTTTTTCGGCTTCGTGATTGGTCTGCCGGTCGGCGTGCTTTTATATACCACGCGTCCGGGGCAAATCATTGAGAACGGCAAACTCTACCGTATTCTCTCTGCGCTGGTGAATATCTTCCGCTCCATCCCGTTCATTATCCTGCTGGTCTGGATGATTCCATTTACCCGCATTATTGTCGGTACCTCTATCGGCCTGCAGGCGGCAATCGTTCCGCTGACGGTGGGTGCAGCACCGTTTATTGCACGTATGGTGGAAAACGCCCTGCTGGAAATCCCTACCGGGCTGATTGAAGCTTCCCGCGCAATGGGTGCCACACCGATGCAGATCGTGAGGAAAGTCCTGCTGCCAGAAGCGCTACCAGGTCTGGTCAACGCGGCAACCATCACGCTGATTACGCTGGTTGGCTACTCCGCCATGGGCGGTGCCGTCGGTGCCGGTGGTCTGGGGCAGATTGGCTATCAGTATGGCTACATTGGATATAATGCAGTCGTGATGAATACAGTGCTGGTATTGCTGGTCGTTCTGGTTTATTTAATTCAAGTATCTGGCGATCGTATCGTTCGGGCAGTCACTCATAAATAGCGTTACACACAACACAACTCAAAAGTTTAAGGATAATAAGCATGGCGTTCAATTTTAAAACCTTTGCGGCAGTTGGGGCCCTGATTGGTTCTCTGGCTCTTGTTGGTTGCGGCCAGGACGAGAAAGATCCAAACCACATTAAAGTCGGCGTGATCGTCGGTGCAGAACAGCAGGTTGCTGAAGTTGCCCAGAAAGTCGCGAAAGAAAAATACGGCCTGGACGTTGAACTGGTTACCTTCAACGATTACGTTCTGCCAAACGAAGCGCTGAGCAAAGGCGACATCGACGCCAACGCCTTCCAGCACAAACCATACCTGGATCAGCAGATCAAAGACCGCGGCTACAAACTGGTTTCCGTCGGTAGCACCTTCGTTTATCCAATCGCAGGCTACTCCAAGAAAATCAAATCTCTGGACGAACTGCAGCCGGGCTCTCAGATTGCGGTTCCAAACGACCCGACTAACCTTGGCCGTTCCCTGCTGCTGCTGCAGCAAGTGGGCCTGATCAAACTGAAAGATGGCGTGGGTCTGCTGCCAACCGCACTGGACATCACCGAAAACCCAAAAAACCTGAAGATTGTTGAGCTGGAAGCACCGCAGCTGCCACGTTCCCTGGACGATGCGCAGATTGCTCTGGCCGTTATCAACACCACTTACGCCAGCCAGATCAACCTGACCCCGGCGAAAGACGGTATCTTCGTTGAAGGTAAAGACTCTCCGTACGTGAACCTGATCGTGACCCGCGAAGATAACAAAGACGCTGAAAACGTGAAGAAATTCGTCCAGGCTTACCAGTCTGACGAAGTGTACGAAGCAGCGAACAAAATCTTTAACGGCGGCGCTGTTAAAGGCTGGTAATCGCATTACCGCTAAGCAGTATCTTTCAAGACGGGCGCATGCCCGTCTTGTCATTTATGCAAGCACCTGATTCAATAGCCCCTCTGGTCTACCCTTTATAGAGGAATTACTATGCGTGCTTTACCGGTCTGTTTATTAGCGCTCCTGTTAGGTGGCTGTTCCATGCTAAACAGATCTCCTGTTGAACCTATTCAAAGCACTGCGACCCCCGCGAAAACGGAGACCGCGAAACCTAAAGCGCCACGCGCTACGCCGGTGAGAATTATCACCAACGCCGAAGATCTGGTCGGTAAACCGTTCCGCGATCTGGGCGAAGTCTCCGGTGATTCATGTCAGGCCACTAATCAGGATTCACCACCCAATATTCCAACTGCACGCAAACGCATGCAGATTAACGCCTCTAAAATGAAAGCCAATGCGGTGCTGTTGCACAGCTGCGAAGTCACCAGCGGTGCGCCTGGCTGCTACCGTCAGGCGGTCTGCGTCGGTTCAGCCCTTAACGTCAGCGCGCAATGAGCCCATTCGTTTTTGAACAAATAGGCGTTATCCGTTCTCCTTATAAAGAGAAGTTTGCCGTACCTCGCCAGCCGGGGCTGGTCAAAAGCTGCAGCGGTGAGCTGCACCTGCTGCCCCCCTACAACCAGGCCGATGCCGTACGCGGCCTGGAAGCGTTCAGCCATCTGTGGGTACTGTTCGTTTTCCATCAAACGATGGAAGGCGGCTGGCGTCCCACGGTGCGACCACCCCGTCTCGGCGGAAATGCACGGATGGGCGTATTCGCCACCCGTTCCACCTTCCGTCCGAACCCTATCGGGATGTCGCTGGTTGAGCTGCGCGGCGTCCGCTGCCAGAAAGAACACGTCATTCTGGAACTCGGCGGGCTTGATTTAGTGGACGGTACGCCGGTCGTCGATATTAAGCCCTACCTGCCGTTCGCCGAATCGCTTCCTGACGCTCGTGCCAGCTACGCTCAGGATGCGCCGCAGGCCGATGTTGAGGTCACCTTCAGCGATGAGATTGCCCAGCAGCTTATTGGTCTGGAAAAACGCTACCCGCATTTACGTCGTTTTATTGCCGAAGTGCTGGCCCAGGACCCGCGTCCGGCCTATCGTAAGAATGAGGAAGAGGGGAAAACCTACGCCGTCTGGCTGCTGGACTTTAACGTCCGCTGGCGCGTAACACCGTCAGGATTTGAGGTCTTTGCCCTGGAAGCCCGGTAATTTCGCCGCGCTCTCTTTTGACATCCCTTTCTCGCTGGTAAACTAAATCACTTTTGTTTTTGTGCCAGGCTCGACTTGAGCCTGTTCGATCGTTCAACTGGAACCGTAACAACATGCGTACTAGCCAATACCTGCTCTCCACTCTAAAGGAGACACCTGCCGACGCCGAGGTTATCAGCCACCAGCTGATGCTGCGCGCCGGGATGATCCGCAAGCTGGCCTCCGGGTTATACACCTGGCTGCCGACCGGCGTGCGCGTCCTGAAAAAAGTCGAAAACATCGTGCGTGAAGAGATGAACAACGCCGGTGCGATCGAGGTGTTAATGCCGGTAGTTCAGCCTTCTGAACTGTGGGAAGAGAGCGGCCGCTGGGAACAGTACGGCCCGGAACTTCTGCGTATTGCAGACCGTGGCGATCGTCCATTCGTACTGGGTCCAACCCACGAAGAAGTCATCACCGACCTGATTCGTAACGAGCTGAGCTCTTACAAACAACTGCCGCTGAACTTCTATCAGATCCAGACCAAATTCCGTGACGAAGTGCGTCCACGTTTCGGCGTGATGCGTTCCCGCGAGTTCCTGATGAAAGATGCCTACTCTTTCCATACTTCTCAGGAATCTCTGCAGGAAACCTACGACGCGATGTACGCGGCCTACAGCAAAATCTTTAGCCGTATGGGTCTGGATTTCCGTGCAGTACAGGCTGATACCGGTTCTATCGGCGGCAGCGCTTCTCACGAATTCCAGGTGCTGGCGCAGAGCGGCGAAGACGATGTGATCTTCTCTGACTCTTCCGACTTCGCGGCAAACATCGAGTTCGCTGAAGCCGTGGCACCGAAAGAGCCTCGCGCAGCAGCTACCCAGGAAATGACCCTGGTTGATACGCCAAACGCGAAAACCATCGCCGAGCTGGTTGAGCAGTTCAATCTGCCAATCGAGAAGACCGTGAAAACCCTGCTGGTGAAAGCGGTTGAAGGCAGCAAGTCTCCGCTGGTTGCCCTGCTGGTTCGCGGCGATCACGAACTGAACGAAGTGAAAGCGGAAAAACTGCCACAGGTAGCCAGCCCGCTGACCTTCGCCACGGAAGAAGAGATTCGTGCACTGGTGAAAGCCGGTCCAGGCTCTCTCGGCCCAATCAACATGCCGATTCCGGTCATTATCGACCGTACTGTTGCCGTGATGAGCGATTTCGCGGCTGGCGCTAACATCGACGGTAAACACTACTTCGGCATCAACTGGGATCGCGACGTGGCGACGCCAGAAGTGGCTGACATTCGTAACGTTGTCGCTGGCGACCCAAGCCCAGATGGTAAAGGTACGCTGCTGATTAAACGCGGGATCGAAGTGGGCCACATCTTCCAACTGGGTACCAAGTACTCCGAAGCGATGAAAGCGTCCGTACAGGGCGAAGACGGTCGTAACCAGACCCTGACGATGGGCTGCTACGGTATCGGTGTGACTCGCGTGGTTGCTGCTGCCATTGAGCAGAACTTTGACGACCGCGGCATCGTATGGCCAGACGCCATTGCGCCGTTCCAGGTTGCCATTCTGCCAATGAACATGCACAAGTCCTACCGCGTTCAGGAGCTGGCTGAGAAGCTGTACGCTGAGCTGCGCGCACAGGGTATCGAAGTGCTGATGGATGATCGTAAAGAGCGTCCAGGCGTGATGTTCGCGGATATGGAGCTTATCGGTATTCCTCACACCATCGTGCTGGGCGACCGTAACCTCGATAACGACGATATCGAATACAAATACCGTCGTAACGGCGAGAAGCAGCTGATTAAAACCGGCGATATCGTGGATTACCTGGTGAAAGCCATTAAAGGCTGATCCGCTCGGAGCCTTCCCGGAGTCGGCGTTACCGCCTCGTCCGGGCGACAAAAAAGCCTCGCATTTGCGAGGCTTTTTATTTGTGTTTATCCCGGTCTATAAATACCGTTACTTCGCGCTGGTACAGTCTTTACCCGGGGCAAACGTCCCGGCTTTATCGGTCGCTAACGTTTTCACCATCGCACCGGTATCCGGATTCGGTTCCACGGTAAAGTGCCCTTCGACCACCAGCAGAATCGGCTTGCTGTCGCTGCCCTGTGCGGCGGCGTAATCACGTTCCAGTTGCGCGTTATTGGCTACCGCCACACGCTGACCGGTCGCACAATCGGTGAAGGTGGCCGCATCGGCCATATAGAAGTACATTCCGCGCATCGCCATCGGCGTGGTTGGTAGGCTCGCTTTCACCGGTTCCAGCGTGTAGTTAAGCTTTGACTCGATCGGATTACCTTCGCGGTCAAGCATCTCCAGCTTTTCGCCCTTCGCGCGATAGTAAGACTTCTCGCCTTCGCTGTCGGTCAGCACCAGCTTATCGGCGGTGCGCGCCCAGGTACCGTAGGAACCAAACGACGACGGGTCGCGGCTCACACCCTGATAGCGTTCGTTCATCACCCAGGTACCATCCTTCTCAAGGAACAGCGAGGTTTCAATACCTTCGCAGTCGGCGCAAGGGATAACGCCACGCCAGCTTTGCTGCATCGGCGTTAATTCAGCCGCTTGAGTCGGTTTTAGCGTATTCACTTCCGAATGGTTGCATCCGAAAAGCCCAAACAGCATCCCCGTGGCCGCAATGGCCAATATCGCTTTTTTCACCCTCAATTCCTTATTCTTATTACATCCACGTCCGGCTTAATAGCGAACTTTACCGCGCATGTTCTTCACAGAAGACTTTTGCGCTTTCGACGTCAGCCGCCGCTCCTTCGATGCCCGGGTTGGGCGCGTCGGTCGTCGGCTTTTTTGTTCTGCGGTCAGCGTCTGGATAACCGAAACCAGGCGAGCTATCGCCGCTTCACGGTTCATTTCCTGACTGCGGTACTCCTGCGCCTTAATAATAATCACACCATCGGCAGAAATTAAGTGGTGGCTAGCTTCGAGCAGGCGCTCTTTATAATACTCTGGCAGGCTGGAGGCCCGGATGTCAAAACGCAGGTGAATTGCCGTTGAGGTCTTATTCACGTGCTGACCGCCCGCCCCCTGTGCCCGGATGGCGGTAATCGTCAGCTCCGTGTCCGGGATGCTCACCTGCCGGGAGATGACAATCATGCCGGCAGTTGCCACGGCGTCAGATGAATTTCCAGATTATTCTGAGCGCCAGAAAGCCAGATCGCGCCTTCCTGAATCGTCGCCTGTAGCGTCATAGTACGCTCGGCAAAGGCGCTCAGCTTCGCTAGCTGTTCATCGTCAAGGTACCAGACCGTCAGGTTTTTAAAGCCCGCCATCTTGTTCTGGTTCTGCTGCCACCAGATTTCCGCAGCACGACTATTGTAGGTGAACAACGCCACCTCCTGAGACAAACTGCAGGCTTTTTTAATTCGACGGTCGTCCGGCAGACCCAGTTCAATCCACAGATCGATGCCCAGGTGATCGTTACGTAGCCACACTTCCGGCTCGTCTTCAGAAGAGAGCCCGCGGGTAAACTGCAGACGTTCATTCGCGTACTTAATCCACGCCAGCAGGCGTAGCATCATGCGCTCCTGGGTTTCGGAAGGATGGCGAGCCAGCGTTAACGACGCGTCCAGAAACTGGTTGCGGTCGAGATCCGCGACATTCACCACCGCTTTATAAATTGTTGCTTTCAGCGCCATGACTTCACTCCTGCGAAAAATGGGGCTCATTGTAGCGAAATCAGGGCCAAAAGGCTGTCCTGAATTGCATCCGCCGTCACTCATCCCGCTGATAATGCTTAAATGAGTATGATATAGTCACCTTGCTAAACAGAGATTATCTTCATAGGCTTATTGAAGCGCAGACAGGAGGGCACGTGGGCAACTATTGTGAGTTGATTCGTCAACGCTACGCAGAGATTGCGAGCGGTGATTTGGGGTATATCCCGGATGCGCTAGGTTGTGTACTGAAAGTGTTGAACGATGTTGCGGCGGATAATGCCATTTCCGAATCAATCAGGGAAAAAGCCGCGTATGCGGCGGCAAACTTACTGGTGAGCGATTATGTCGATGAATGATACTTATCAACCCATCAATTGTGATGACTATGACAATCTTGAGCTCGCCTGCCAGCACCACCTCGTCCTGTCACTGGAGCTGAAAGACGGCGAAGTGCTGCAAGCAAAGGCTCATGATCTGTTATCGCGTAAGAACGTGGAATATCTGGTCGTCGATAGCGCGGGTGAACTGCGCGAACTGCGCCTCGACCGTATTACCAGCTTCAGCCACCCCGAAATCGGGACCGTGGTCGTTAGCGAATCATGATTCAATCACGGGCGGCGTCGCTGCCCGTTTTATCCCACCTCAGCGCAATGCCCTCACCTGCTTCACACGCCCCATCGACCGTAACAAAGACACCGGCAGCCGCAATAAGCGTTTCACCATAAAACAGCAGCGGCGTGGTATCGCGCAGCCAGGGCGGCACCCCCAGTTCCTGCCAGATTTTCTTTAGCTTACGGCCACCATGGCGCCCGACAATATGCAGCATCCCAGGCGCTTTAAACCGCACGGAAACCGGTTCATCTGCCTGCGGTGAGCGAATGTTGCCTCCGGCGATGCAGTGCAGCTCACCAAGGTCCCCCGGCAGCACCAGCGGCATCGTGCGGTCAGCCCATTCCAGCACCGATTCCGTTTGCCCCTCCTGCGCCTTCACCCACCACAGCTGCTGCTGATAGCGGCGAACCTCGAAGTTGCCCAAACGCAGGCAAGGCGTCGCGTCTTCCCGCGCCAGCGCCACCTCCTGCCATACCCGCGCGAGCATCTCACGCGAAGGCATCGGCGCATCGTGCCACGCCAGCCAGCGGCGCAAAATCGCCGCCCGTTTTGGCGCACTCATTGCCATCATTGGTTCAATGGTCAACGTCCCGGCATCCGTACGCAGCCGTGCAAGCTCATCCGCCAGTAGTTCATCCAGCAGCTGTTCCTGTTCACCGCAGAGCGCCGCGCTTCTGGCCGCCGCTTCGGCAAAGTGGGGCCAGCGGGCATTGAGTAACGGCAGGACGCGCAAACGCAGGAAATTGCGGTCGTAGGCGTCGTCCTGATTGCTCTCATCCTCAATCCACGTCAGCGCATGCGTCTGTGCCCACTGCAGCAACGCCGCTCGGGTTTCTTGTAGCAACGGGCGAATGAGCTGTGTGTCACCAAACGCCGCATGCGTTGGCATTGCCGAAAGCCCGGCCGGTCCGCTGCCGCGTTTAAGCGCTAACAATAGGGTTTCACTTTGGTCGTCCAGATGCTGTGCGGTGACCAGCACTTCACCGGGCATAAGCACCTCGCGAAACGCCTGATAGCGCGCGGTTCTGGCTTCAGCCTCCAGACCAATGCCACTCTGCGCCAGTGTCACCCGCTCCACCACCAGCGGCACCTGCCATTGCGTGCAGACCTGCTGGCAGTGTTCTACCCAGCTATCGGCGTTCAGGCTAATACCATGGTGAATATGGATTGCACGCAGCGATACCGTTGGCTCCTGCTGTCGCCAGCAGACCAATTGATGCAACAGCACCGTTGAATCGAGGCCACCGCTGAACGCCACCAGAAACTGGCGGTGCGGTGAGAGTCGTTGCGCGATCGAAGATGATGTCATGGCGGTGTCGTAATGGGAGATATAGCCCGGCACGTTACCGGGCCGGGCGCTCAGTGGCAAGCCTTACTGCTGGTATAGCTCCAGCGGCAGACCGTCTGGATCGTTGAAAAAGGTAAAACGTTTATCGGTAAACGGGTCGATACGGATCTCTTCACAAGCGACACCATGCGCCTCAAGGTGCACCACCGCTGCATCAATGTCATCCACGCTGAACGCCAGATGACGCAGGCCGCAGGCTTCCGGGCGGCTTGGACGCGCTGGCGGGAACGGGAAGGAGAACAGCTCAATCACATACTGCCCGTTTAGCGCCAGGTCGCCTTTCCATGAATCACGCGCTTCCCGATACGCTTCGCTTTGCAGCGTAAAGCCAAGAATGTCGCAGTAGAAGGACTTACTCTTAGCGTAATCGGCCGCAATAATGGCAATGTGATGAATCTGTTTTAGTCCCAACATCGTTTGTCTCCGTTAACCGTTTATCAGCACGTTACTCGTGCAGGCCGTTATCACGCAACCCCTCAATGGTTTTTTAGGACTCTCACACGATAGACGCCATTTTCATCGCGTTTTGCACCGTGAATATCGGTTTCAAAGCCCGGATAATGTCGCCCAACGGAGCAGAGCATCAGCAGGAAGTCGAGCACCGAACGGCTCTCTTCGGTGATCATCTCACCCGGCATCAGCAGCGGAACTCCCGGCGGATACGGCAGGATCATATTGGCCGAAACGCGCCCGACCAGATCTTCCAGCGCGACCGTTTCCACCTCGCCTTTGATCTGTTTCTGCCACGCCCGATGCGGCGTGAGCTTCATCTCCGGCAGCACATCGAACGCACGCAGCATTAAGCGCGGGAGATCGTGCTGGCGAATCAAGCGATGGATCCCCTGCGCCAGATCCTGAATACGCATATTGCGATAGAAGTCCGGATCTTCGGCGTAGAGATCCGGCAGCATGTTTTTGACCCGCAGGTTAAGATCGTAGGCGCGCTTAAACTCAGTGAGCCCACGCAGCAGCCCCATCGCACGGGTCTTATCGATCCCGATACTGAACAGGAACAGCAGATTGTACGGCCCGGTTTTTTCCACCACCACGCCGTGCTCATCAAGGTATTTCGCCACCAGCGCCGCCGGAATACCGTCATCGCTCATGTTGCCTTGTTCATCCATTCCCGGCGTCAGGATCGTCACTTTCACCGGGTCGAGGAACATATGATCGGCGTCGGCATCGCTAAACCCGTGCCACGTCTCACCCGGTGACACCGGCCAGCACTCCGCTTCATCAATCGCTTCCGGCTGCCAGATATCAAAGAACCAGCTGTCCGACTCTTCGCGCAGGCGTTGAACCTCTTTACGGAAATGCAGCGCGCGTTCCACCGAGCGATTGATCAGCCTTTTTCCGGGGTTACCGCGCAGCATGGCCGCCGCTGTCTCTATCGAGGCAACGATCGGGTAGCTCGGCGAGGTGGAGGTGTGCATCATGAAGGCTTCATTGAAGGTGTCTTCGTCGTAGTCGCCCTTAATGTGGATGAGTGAGGCCTGCGACAGCGCCGCCAGCATCTTGTGGGTGGATTGAGTTTCGAAGAAAACCTTGCCCGGCACCCGATCGCCGCTCATGCCGCTTTTGCCCTGATAGATCGGGTGGAAATGGGTATAAGGCACCCAGGCCGAGTCGAAGTGAATCGACGGCACGTCCAGCGTCTGTTTAATCCAGTTGGTGTTATACAGCAGGCCGTCGTAGGTGGAGTTGGTGATCACCGCGTGCACCGGCCACTCAGCGCCATCGGTGCTGTTCACCTTCTGCTGCAGGCTATCGCGGGTAAACTCGCGCTTCGGAATGCCGCCAAGAATCCCCAGCGCGTTGCGCGTCGGCTTCAGCCATAGCGGCACAACGTCGTTCATCATCAGCAGGTGCGCCAGCGACTTGTGGCAGTTACGGTCAATCAGCAGCGTACTGCCGCTCGGCGCGGCATACATGCCAACGATTTTGTTCGAGGTTGAGGTACCGTTGGTCACCATATAGCTCTGCTCGGCGCCAAAGGTGCGGGCGATATACTCTTCGGCTTCAAGATGCGGACCGGTGTGATCCAGCAGCGAACCCAGTTCGGTGACGGAAATCGACACGTCAGCCTTCAGGGTATTCGCACCGAAGAAATCATAGAACAGGCAGCCCACCGGGCTTTTCTGATAGGCCGTCCCGCCCATATGCCCCGGCGTACAGAAGGTGTACTTACCTTCCGTGACATAGGTAAACAGGGCTTTAGTGAACGGCGGCGTGATGTTATCGAGATACTCATCGGTGTACTGGCGGATGCGCGTGGCGATATCGTCGGCCTGGCCCAGCGCATATTCAAAGAACCACAGCGCCATGCGCATGTCGTGTGCGCTAACATCCATCGTCGAGTGATTATTGATAAAAGCGTAGAGCGGCAGATATTCATTAAGCTGATTGATCTCACCGCAGAGATCGACGCTGTATTCGTCCCAGTCAAAAATCACCCCGCAGATACGCGGGTTGTGTTCGATAAACTTCAGCAGGTCGGCACTGTTCTGTGGCCAGATAATTTTGAAGCCTTGCGCCAGCAGTGCGCCTTCCAGCTCCTTAATCGGTTCGTCTTTGTAGTAGACGCCGTGCGGGCCCATAATGGCGATAATATTCATGCGTTCCTCCTGGAAATCCTTTACCTATCATAGCGCAGGTAGAACGCAGACAATAAAAAAGGGCCACAAACTGTGGCCCTTTTCAGCAAGGTCTTAACGAAATCGTTAGGCGTAGCCGTAGCTCATCAGGCGCTGATAGCGACGGTTCAGCAGATCTTCTTTGCTCAGTACGTCGAGATCCGCAAGGTCAGCCAGCAGCTGTGCCTTTAGGGATGCCGCCATGACTTCTGGGTTACGGTGTGCGCCGCCCAGCGGTTCTGGAACGATAGAGTCGATAAGCTTCAGCTCTTTCAGACGCGGTGCAACAATACCCATAGCTTCTGCTGCCAGTGGTGCTTTGTCGGCGCTCTTCCACAGAATGGACGCACAGCCTTCCGGAGAGATAACGGAATAGGTGCTGTACTGCAGCATATTCACTTTATCGCCCACACCGATAGCCAGCGCGCCGCCGGAGCCGCCTTCACCAATAACGGTACAGATAACCGGTACGCTCAGACGAGACATCTCACGCAGGTTGCGTGCGATAGCTTCGGACTGACCGCGTTCTTCCGCGCCCACGCCAGGGTAAGCACCCGGGGTGTCGATGAAGGTGATGATAGGCATGTTGAAGCGCTCTGCCATCTCCATCAGACGCAGGGCTTTGCGGTAGCCTTCCGGCGCCGGCATGCCGAAGTTACGGCGAATCTTCTCTTTGGTTTCGCGACCTTTCTGATGACCAATGATCATCACCGGACGACCGTCCAGACGTGCGATACCGCCAACGATAGCTTTATCGTCAGCATAGGCGCGATCGCCCGCCAGTTCGTCAAATTCATCAAACGCCAGGCGGACATAATCCAGGGTGTACGGGCGCTGCGGATGGCGCGCCAGTTGGGCTACCTGCCATGCGCCGAGATCGGCAAAGATTTTGCGCGTCAGCTCTACGCTTTTTTCACGCAGACGATGCACTTCTTCGTCGATATTAATATCCAGTTTCTCATCCTGACGGCTAACCGCAGTCAGAGAATCGATTTTCGCTTCCAGCTCTGCAATCGGCTGTTCAAAATCAAGGAAATTCAGACTCATAGTATTCCTGTATTAGTCAAACTCCAGTTCCACCTGCTCCGAACCGATGAGGCCACGCAGATCGTTGAGTAAACGATCGCTCGGAGAGACACGCCAGGTTGCACCGAAACGCAACCGCGCACGTGCATCCGCCCTCTGATAGTAGAGATGTACTGGAATGGTTCCCGAACGATGGGGTTCCAGAGACTGACGGAGTCGGTTTAAAAGCTGGTCATCAATTTGCCTGTCCGTCAGCGAGATAGCAAGCCCGCGAGCGTATTTTTCCCGGGCTTCGTCAATGTCCATCACTTCGCGGGCCATCATTTTAAGGCCGCCGCTGAAGTCATCAAAGCTGACCTGTCCGCTGACGATAAGTATGCGGTCGTTTTCCAGCAGATGCTGGTATTTTTCCAGGGCTTCGGTGAATAACATCACCTCTAACCGTCCGGATCGGTCATCCAGGGTACAGATACCGATACGATTACCTCTCTTGGTGACCATAACCCTTGAGGCAATCACGAGCCCCGCAGCCGTAGTCACTTTACCACGTTCTGTCGGATGCATGTCTTTCAGGCGATAGCCGCCGACATAGCGCTCAATTTCTTTGAGATACTGGTTAATCGGGTGACCCGTCAAGTATAAGCCTAACGTTTCCCGCTCACCTTCCAGTACCGTGTGTTCAGGCCAGGGCTGGCAGTTCGCATAGGACTGCTCGATCTGCTCTGGCTCTTCGGCCAACACGCCGAACATATCCGCC
Organism: Kluyvera sp. CHPC 1.2972; assembly: GCF_036759925.1. Lineage (NCBI taxonomy): Bacteria > Pseudomonadati > Pseudomonadota > Gammaproteobacteria > Enterobacterales > Enterobacteriaceae > Kluyvera > Kluyvera sp. CHPC 1.2972. The sequence goes on from NZ_JAPKIB010000006.1 coordinate 14,662, forward strand.
TGACCAATGGCTTCCGCTTTCGCGTGCTGGTCAGCCGCTTTTAACGCATCGCCCAACGAATTCATCAACGCGGCGCGGTGTGGGCCAAGGCGGTCGAACGCCCCGGACATGATCAATTTTTCTAGCACCCGGCGGTTGAGCTTTTTGGTATCGGTGCGCGCGCAAAGGTCAAACAGCTCGCGGAAGTAGCCGCCGTTGTTACGCGCTTCGATGATCGCTTCAATGGGGCCTTCACCCACGCCCTTAATCGCGCCGATACCATACACGATTTCCCCGTCATGATTAACGTGGAAATGATATAAACCGGAATTGATATCCGGCGGCAGGATTTTTAGCCCCATTCGCCAGCATTCATCCACCAGGCCAACCACCTTCTCGGTGTTATCCATATCGGCGGTCATTACCGCTGCCATAAACTCGGCCGGATAGTGCGCCTTCAGCCACAGCGTCTGATAGGAGACTAAAGCATAAGCAGCGGAGTGCGATTTGTTAAACCCGTAACCGGCGAATTTCTCTACCAGGTCAAAAATTTTCATCGCCAGTTCGCCATCAACACCGCGACTTTTCGCCCCTTCTTCAAAGGTGCCGCGCTGCTTGGCCATCTCTTCCGGCTTTTTCTTACCCATTGCACGACGCAGCATATCCGCGCCGCCGAGAGTGTAGCCGGAAAGCTCCTGGGCAATCTGCATCACCTGTTCCTGGTACAGGATGATGCCATACGTTGGCTCCAGTACCGGCTTCAGACATTCATGCTGCCACTGCACGTCCGGGTAAGAGATCTCTTCACGCCCGTGTTTACGGTCGATAAAGTTGTCTACCATCCCTGACTGCAGCGGGCCCGGACGGAACAGGGCCACCAGTGCGATCATATCTTCGAAGCAGTCAGGCTGCAGACGTTTAATCAGGTCTTTCATGCCGCGGGATTCAAGCTGGAAGACCGCGGTGGTCTCCGAGCGCTGCAGCATATCAAAGCTTTTCTTATCGTCGAGCGGAATGGCCGCGATATCCAGCGGCGGCTCGCCGTTACGCTCACGCCGGGCGTTGATCATCTCCAGCGCCCAGTTGATGATGGTGAGCGTACGCAGGCCGAGGAAGTCGAACTTCACCAGCCCGGCGTATTCGACGTCGTTCTTATCAAACTGGGTAACCGGGTGTAGACCCTGCTCATCGCAGTACAGCGGCGCAAAGTCGGTAATTTTGGTCGGTGCGATAACCACGCCACCGGCGTGTTTACCGGCGTTTCGGGTGACACCTTCCAGCTTACGCGCCATATCAATCAGCGCGCGAACCTCTTCATCCGCCTCGTAAATTTCCGGCAGCTGCGGTTCAGCTTCAAAAGCTTTCGCCAGCGTCATTCCCGGATCGGGCGGCACCAGCTTCGAGATACGGTCAACGAAGCCGTACGGGTGGCCCAGAACGCGGCCTACGTCGCGGATAACCGCTTTCGCCGCCATAGTACCGAAGGTGATGATCTGCGATACCGCATCACGGCCGTACATCTCCGCCACGTGCTCGATAACCTGGTCACGTTTCTCCATGCAGAAGTCGACGTCGAAGTCGGGCATTGAGACACGTTCCGGGTTAAGGAAGCGTTCGAACAGCAGGTCAAACTCCAGCGGATCGAGGTCGGTAATTTTCAGCGCATAGGCCACTAAAGAACCCGCGCCGGAACCACGGCCCGGCCCAACCGGCACGCCGTTATCTTTCGACCACTGGATAAATTCCATCACGATCAGGAAGTAGCCGGGGAAGCCCATCTGGTTGATAACTTTAAGTTCTATCTCCAGACGTTCATCGTACGGCGGGCGCTTCTCTTCGCGCACTTTCGGATCGGGGAACAGAAATGCCAGACGTTCTTCCAGACCTTCCCGTGATTTGACGACGAGGAAGTCCTCGGTGGTCATATCGCCGGTCGGGAACTGCGGCAGGAAGTACTCGCCCAGACGCACCGTGACGTTACAGCGCTTGGCTATCTCAACGCTGTTTTCCAGCGCTTCTGGGATGTCTGAGAACAGCTCGCACATCTCGTCTTCGCTGCGCATGTATTGCTGCGCGGAGTAGTTACGCGGACGTTTCGGGTCGTCGAGAGTGAAACCATCGTGAATGGCGACGCGGATTTCGTGCGCATCGAAGTCGCCCGGCTCAAGGAAGCGCACATCGTTAGTCGCCACTACCGGCAGACCGCGCGTTTCCGCCAGCTCAACCGCCGCATGCAGGTAAGATTCTTCATCCTGACGACCAGTACGAATCAGCTCGAGGAAATAGCAGTTAGGAAAATGTTCTTCATAAAAATCAACGCACTGATCCACTAGCGCCATATTACCGCGCAGCAGGCCGCGTCCGACGTCGCCCATACGGCCGCCGGAGAGCAAAATCAGCCCCTCTTTCAACTCAACCAGCCAGTCACGATCGATGATCGGACCCGCCGCACCGTAGCCGCGCTGGTAGGCTTTGGAGATCAGCAGCGTCAGGTTCTGGTAGCCAGTATTATTGGCCGCCAGCACCGTTAAATGGGTAAGTTCGTCGCCAAACAGTTCGCTCTGAACGTTAAAATCCGCGCCGACGATCGGCTTGATCCCGGCACCGTGGCCCGCTCCGTAGAACTTCACCAGGCCGCACAGGTTAGTAAAATCGGTGATCGCCAGCGCAGGCATGCCAAGCGCGGCCGCCTTTTTCACCAGCGGTCCGGTTTTTGCCAGCCCATCGATCATGGAGTAGTCGCTATGCACCCGCAGGTGCACGAAACGTGGTTCAGCCATCTTTAGATTCCGGTTTACTTATTCACGACACACGAATCAGGACGCAAGTCCCAGTGCACGTTTGACGGGAGCGAAGCTGCGTCGATGATGCTCGGTAGCGCCATATTGCGCCAGCGCTTCCAGATGGAAGGCGGTTGGATAGCCCTTATGCTGGGCAAAACCGTACTGCGGGAACACTTTATCCAGCTCGGTCATTTCGGCGTCTCGCGTCACTTTAGCGAGAATAGACGCGGCGCTGATTTCCGCCACTCGGCTATCGCCTTTCACGACCGCCATCGACGGCATTGGCAGCGCCGGGCAGCGGTTGCCGTCGATCAGCACATATTCCGGCGGGATAGCGAGCCCGGCAACGGCGCGCTGCATCGCCAGCATGGTGGCATGCAGGATATTCAGTTCGTCGATTTCATGCGGCTCTGCGCGACCAAGGCTCCAGCATAGCGCTTTTTCTTTGATTTCATCAAACAGCGCCAGGCGGCGTTTTTCGCTCAGCTTTTTGGAGTCGTTCAGGCCAACTATCGGACGCGCAGGGTCGAGGATGACCGCTGCAGTCACCACCGCGCCGATCAGCGGGCCGCGACCCACTTCATCCACACCCGCGACTAAATGGGTATGGGGATATTCAAATTCAATCATTGTGCAAGCTCCAGCACCGCATCTGCCGCCTGTTCATCCGCATTGCAGCGAATTTGCAGGTGCAGGTCGCGGAACGTATCGTGCATCGCGTGGCTGGTCTTACCGTTTGCCAGCAGCGGCTGCAGCGCGTCGGCTAACGCCTGCGGCTGGCATTCGTCCTGCAACAACTCCTTCACCAGCTCACGGCCGGCGAGCAAGTTTGGCAGAGAGACGTAGTCGGTTTTCACCAGACGCTGCGCCAGCCAGAAGGTGAACGGCTTCATGCGATAGCCCACCACCATCGGGCATTTCGCCAGCATACACTCCAGCGCCGCCGTCCCGGAGGCCAGCAGCGCGGCATCGCTGGCGATCATCGCTTCACGCGCCATGCCGTCCAGCATATGAATGGAGAGATCCGGTGCCACTTCGGCCTTGATACGTTCAAACTGTTCGCGACGCTTCGCATTCACCAGCGGCACCACAACCTCAAGGTCAGGATACTGCTGACGCAAAAGCTGCGCGGTTTTCAAAAAGTCAGCGCTGAGCATTTCCACTTCAGCACCGCGGCTGCCGGGTAACAGCGCCAGGCAGTGTACGTCGTGGGCAATGCCCAGCGTATCCCGCGCGGCATTTTTATCCGGATCGAGCGGCATGGCATCCGCCATGGTATGACCGATAAAGCGGCACGGGACGTTAAATTTGTCATAAAACGCTTTTTCAAAAGGCAGAAATGCGAGCACCAGGTCGGTGGCTCTGCCAATTTTGAAGACGCGTTTCTGTCGCCAGGCCCAGACAGACGGGCTGACGTAGTGAATGGTTTTGATCCCCTGCTTCTTAAGGTTGCCCTCAAGGGTGATATTGAAATCGGGGGCATCAATGCCGACAAAGACGTCGGGCTTGAGATCGGTAAAGCGTTTGGTCAGATCGGCGCGGATGTGCAGCAGACGACGCAGTCGCCCCAGCACTTCAACGATGCCCATCACCGCCAGCTCTTCCATTTCGTACCAGGCTTCGCAACCTTCAGCCTGCATACGTGGGCCCGCAACGCCGACAAAGCGGGCGTTGGGAACTCGCGCCTTGAGGGCGCGAATCAGACCTGCACCAAGAATATCGCCGGAGGTTTCTCCGGCGACCAGGGCAATCGTGAGCGGACGCTGCTCAGTCATTAACGAATCAGGCCACGCGTAGAGCGGGCGAAGAAATCGCTAAATGGCTGAACTTCCGGATACTGCTTCGCCAGTTCGGCGATTTCCGGTTTCACTTCGTCCAACGTTTTGCCACTGCGGTACAACGCTTTATAGGCGTTGCGGATCGCGGTGATCGCTTCACGGCTAAAGCCGCGGCGCTTCAGGCCTTCGATGTTGACGCCAAACGGCGTCGCGTGGTTGCCCTGAGCAATAACGTACGGTGGAACGTCCTGAGCAACGCCAGAACAGCCGCCGACCATCACGTGCGCACCGATAATGCAGAACTGGTGCACGGCGGTCATGCCGCCGATGATAACGAAATCATCAAGCGAGACGTGGCCCGCGAGGGTCGCGTTATTGGCCAGGATGCAGCGGTTACCTACGGTGCAATCGTGCGCCACGTGGGCGTTGATCATCAGCAGGTTATCGCTGCCCACCTTCGTCAATCCACCGCCCTGTACCGTGCCACGGTGAATGGTGACGCTTTCGCGAATGCGGTTGCGATCGCCAATTTCCACGCGAGTTGGTTCACCAGCATATTTCAGATCCTGGTTAACTTCCCCGATAGAGGCGAACTGATAGATCTCGTTATCACGTCCAATAGTGGTATGGCCGTTAACAACAACGTGAGACTTCAGTACGGTGCCTTCGCCGATAACGACGTTTGGCCCCACAATACAAAACGGACCAATGTGGGCGTTAGCGCCGATAACGGCACCCTCTTCCACAATGGCGGTAGGATGGATAAAGGCGGTTTTATCAATCACGGATCAGGCCTCCCGGCTACGCGCACACATCATCGTCGCTTCGCAAACCACTTTACCGTCGACCAGCGCAACGCCTTTAAAGCGAGTCAGGCCACGGCGAGTTTTCTCGAAGGTGACTTCCATAATCATCTGATCGCCAGGCACAACAGGACGCTTGAAGCGCGCTTCGTCGATGCCAGCAAAGTAGTACAGCTCGCCCGGCTCCAGTTTACCAACGCTTTTAAACGCCAGAATACCTGTTGCCTGCGCCATTGCTTCCAGAATCAGCACGCCCGGTAAAATCGGTTTGCCAGGGAAGTGGCCCTGGAAAAACGGCTCATTTACGGAAACATTTTTCACTGCGCGCAGAAAACGACCTTCTTCAAAATCCAGCACGCGGTCTACCAGTAAGAACGGGTAGCGGTGCGGCAGAAGTTCTAAAATCTCTTCAATGTGCAGAGTATGAGTGTCAGTTGTCAAAATACTCTTCCTGTCAAAATATACTAAGGGGCAATAATAACACGGCCTGCCGGATTACAAGAATGCCGACAGGCCGGAAAGTATCATGCGATACAGATGAAAATTAGTCTTGATTATCAAGCTTGCGTTCAACAGCTTTGAGACGCTTGCTCATTTCATCAATATTCATCACCAATGCGGCAGTTTTGCGCCATGCCTTGTTAGGCTGGAGCGGGATACCTGACGAGTAAACGCCGGGTTCGGTAATAGGACGCATGACCATGCCCATACCGGTTACTGTCACTTTGTCGCAAATTTCCATATGGCCGTTGATGACGCTGGCACCGCCAATCATGCAATAACGACCAATTTTCAGGCTGCCGGCCATGATAACACCGCCTGCAACCGCGGTATTGTCGCCAATCACCACGTTGTGCGCAATCTGGCACTGGTTATCAATGATAACGCCGTTGCCGATCTGCGTGTCATCAAGCGCACCGCGGTCGATCGTCGTACAGGCGCCGATCTCTACACGATCGCCAATAATGACGCGACCAAGCTGAGGGATCTTCACCCAGTTACCGCGATCGTTGGCATAACCGAAACCATCCGCGCCGATCACGGTGCTGGATTGGATCAGGCAATTCTCACCGATCTCGACTTCGTGGTAAATAGTGACGTTAGCCCACAGACGTGAACCTGCGCCAATTTTCGTTTTTTTACCAACGAAACACCCCGCCCCAATCACAACGTTATCGCCCAGCACAACGTCAGACTCAATCACCGCATTCGCACCGATGGAGACGTTGTTGCCGAGTACTGCCGACGGACTAATGACCGCACTCGGAGCGATATCCTGCGCCGGCTGTGGCGTGGTATCTAAAATTTGAGCCATACGTGCGTAAGTCAGGTAGGGATTCTTCACTACCAGCGCAGCGCCTTTGGCAAAAGGCAGTAATTCTTGCGTCAGGACAATCGCCGACGCTTCGCACGCAGACAGGTGATCACGGTACTTGGGGTTAACCAGGAACGTGATTTGACCCGCTTTAGCGGATTGCATGGACGCGACAGCGGTGATGACGATATCGCCATCACCGTGTAATTCCGCATCCAACTGCTGAGCTAAGTCAGCCAGTCGAATTGAAGGCATTACTTATTTAACCTGTTTCAGTACATCAGCGGTGATGTCTTTTACATCGCTGCTGTTGAATGCAACGGCGTTAGCATCAACAACCAGATCAATGCTCTGGCTGGCAGCAACGGATTTCACAGCAGTCTGGATACGAGTAACCAGTTTGCCACGTTCTTCGTTGGTACGACGCTGACGGTCCTGTTCAAAGGACTGCGCTTTCTGGGAGAAAGTCTGACGCTGGGAAGCGATGTCTTTTTCCAGCTTGGTGCGATCGGCACCAGCTTTCATAGACTGCAGACGCTGCATTTTAGACTGCAGGTCACCTTCCATGCGCTGAAGTTCGCCAGCACGGCCTTTGAATTCGTTTTCCAGGGTGCTGGAAACGCCCGTTTTCTGTGCAACTTGCTGGAACAGGCTACCCATATTAACAATTGCAATTTTGTCTGCTGCTTGAGCAGATGCAGCCATTGCTAAACCCAGACCTGCAGCGACTAACCACTTTTTCACAATAATACTCCTTACCATCCCATATGTACCCGAGGGTACTGTTCTTTTGGTGGCCGAAGCCACCTTGACGCTATCGCCTAATGCCAGCAAAACTACACTGAACTTGCATTCCTTTGCAAAGAGCAATTACCAGGTTTTACCAATGTTAAACTGGAACTGCTCGGATTTGTCTCCCTCGTATTTCTTATACGGCTGGGCGTAGGAGAAGACCAACGGCCCTAATGGGGACATCCATTGTAATGCGATACCCGCGGACATACGGATATTGCTCGGATCGCTGTAGTCTGGGATGTTGCTCGGAAGCCCTGAAGGGTTCCAATTGGTATCCCAAACGGTACCCGCATCCCAGAAGAACGAAGTACGCACCGAGTTTGCGTATTTATCGCTGATAAACGGCGTTGGGACGATCAGCTCAAGGCTGGCCACACCCATGGCGTTGCCGCCGACAGCATCATCAGATTTACAATAACTATCTGGACCACTCTTCTGATCACAGTTATCCAATCCAGGGGCACCATAATAGACCGCTTTCGGGCCGATGGTGTTGGACTGGAAGCCACGCACAGTGCTAGAACCACCGGCATAGAAGTTCTCATAGAACGGCAGTTCTTTGCCGCCCAGACCGTCGCCGTAACCCCACTTGGTACGACCCAGAATTACCCACTTGTGATCGTCATCCAGCGGGAAGTAGGAAGCCGTATCCAGCGTGACTTTATAGAACTCGTTATCAGAGCCTGGAATCGTCACTTTACCGTTCAGGTTGACACGCGAACCGTCCGTCGGGAAGTAACCGCGGTCAAGTTTGTTATATGTCCAACCGTAGTTAAAGGTGAAGTCATTGGCGCTGAAGCCATTATCATCGCTGGTTTTACCCGCCGTCTGGCCGATAGAATCCAGATAACGCCACATCGCTACCTGCGGTTCCATATTGGACAGGTCGTTGTGGACATAGCCCAGACCCGCACGCAGTGAGTTGTATTCGTTAATCGGGAAGCCCAGCGTACCGTCTACACCATAACTTTTATTGGTATAAGACGACAGGTCAGCATCATCCGCTTTAAAGTCATTGTAGAAGACGCGACCACCAAGGCTAACACCATCCACCGTAAAGTACGGGTTGGTCACAGAAAGCTCGGTATAGGTCTGGTAGTCGTTCTTGGTACCGTTAATACCGACAGAGTAACCGGTACCTAACCAGTTATCCTGCTGAACGCCTGCCTGGAAGCTCACGCCGCTTTCTGTACCGTAGCCCACACCGAAGTTGAAGCTACCGGTGTTACGCTCTTTCACCTTGTAAACCACATCCACCTGATCCGGGCTGCCCGGCACGCGTTGGGTTTCGGTGTCGACGGTTTCGAAGTAGCCCAGACGGTTCAGACGATCTTTACCCTGGTCTACTAAATCACCGCCCAGCCACGCCCCTTCCATCTGGCGCATTTCGCGACGCAGAACGGAATCTTTCGAGGTGTCGTTGCCTTCAAAGCGAATGTTACGCACGTAGAAACGGTTACCCGCATCAACGTTGATATGCAGCTTAACGGTTTTATCCGTGTCGTTGATTTCTGGCTGAGACTGTACGCGCGGATAGGCGTAGCCATAGCGACCAAGAAGTTTCTTAATGTTATCTTCCATTTTGGTCACTTTCGCGCCGTTATAGAGCTCGCCAGGCTGGATTTTCGTCAGACCTTCAATTTCAGCCGAATGTCCTGCCAGGTTACCCGTCACCTGCACGCCAGAGAGTTTGTACTGGTCGCCTTCAGTGATGTTAACGGTGATGTAGATGCCTTTTTTGTCCGGCGTCAGGCTCACCTGCGTGGAATCGATGTTGAAACGGGCGTAACCGCGATCCAGATAGTAGCTGCGCAGGGTTTCAAGGTCACCCGCCAGCTTCTGTTTCTGGTATTTACGATCGCCGACCACGTTCCACCACGGCACTTCGTCACGCAGTTGGAAGGTTGAGATCAGATCTTCGGTACTGAACGCATGGTTACCGACGATGTTGATCTGTTGAATCTGGGCAGAAACCCCTTCCTGGAAGACCAGCTTCAGGTCGACACGGTTACGCGGCAGTGGCGTAACAACCGCCTTCACGCTCGCGCTGTACTTACCGACGCTGTAGTAGAAATCTTCCAGTCCTTTTTCGATATCGGACAGGGTTGTACGGTCGAGAGATTCACCAACACGGACACCTGAAGCCTCAAGGTTCTGCTTCAACATGTCATCTTTCACCGACTTGTTGCCGGAGAAGGTGATGCTGGCGATCGTTGGGCGTTCTTTGACCTGCACCAATAACACATCGCCGTCTCTCAGAACGCGAACGTCCTCAAAGTTGCCCGTGGCAAACAGGGCGCGAATGGTGTTACTGATATCATCATCAGAGACGGTATCGCCAGGACGTACTGGCATACTGAGAAGGGCCGCACCAACAGCGACACGCTGCAAGCCTTCGAAATGAATGTCCTTCACTACGAACCCGTCAGCACCGTATACGGTTGCGCTGCTAAACAGCAGCGACGCTATAAGCAACTTTTTCATCGCCATCGTTATTATGCGTTCTTCCTAACTAACTCTCTTACAACCGAGAGAAATCATTGAAAAGTGCAAGCCCCATTAACATCATCAGCAGGATCGAGCCGATGCGATAACTAAAGTCTTGAACTCGCTCGGATACCGGGCCGCCTTTCAGCTTCTCAATCGCTAAAAACAGCAAGTGTCCCCCATCTAATACAGGGAGCGGGAACAGGTTGATTATGCCTAGATTCACGCTGATGAGTGCAAGAAACATCAGGTAGTAAATCAACCCATACTCCGCAGACATCCCAGCCCCCTGGGCGATCGAAATCGGCCCACTGAGGTTGTTCAGTTTGACGTCACCGGTGATCAATTTTCCCAGCATACTGACGGTCAGCTTCATCAACTGCCCGGTTTTTTCCGTGGCTTCGACGATAGCGCTGAACGGCCCATACTGGCGCACTGTTTTATATTCCTCAGGCAGCGGGATAACCTTTGGTACTACCCCTGCAAACCCTTCTGTTTTTCCGCTACCGTGTTTTGTATCCGGTATCAGAGTTAAAGACAAGAGACTCCCCTGCCTTTCGATCTCTAGCGGTAATGCCTTGCCTGGATTGTCGCGCACCAGAGCGACAAAGGTCATCCACTGCGTCAGCGGTTGACCGTTGACTGTAACGATCCGATCCCCTGCTTGTAAACCGGCTTTACGCGCCGCAGAGTCAGATTGCACTTCCGCCAGCACCGGCTCAATTTGCGCACCACGAGGATGAATACCGAGCGTCGTGACCGGGTCTTGCTTATCCGGCTCGAACGCCCAATGACGCAGATTAAGGATTTTATCCTGCCGCTGGTCGCTGCCGAAAGGGGCAACGGTGAGGGTGGTACTGTCATCACCAATTTTCGCCACTAACGCCATGCGTACAGCATCCCAGTCAGGCGTTTCGATACCGTCGACGGCTTTTAGTTCCGTGCCTGGTGCAATTTGTGCTTCTGCGGCGATGGAATTGGCGGTTATTTCACCAACGACAGGGCGAACAGCCGGAACGCCGATGATAAACACCAGCCAATAGGCGAAGATAGCAAAGAGGAAGTTGGCGATAGGCCCTGCGGCAATCACGGCGGCGCGCTGGCCAACCGTTTTGTGATTAAACGCCATATGGCGCATCTCAGGCGCCACTGCGTCAACGCGCTCATCGAGCATTTTGACGTAGCCACCCAGCGGGATAAGGGCGATAACAAATTCGGTGCCGCGTTTATCCACACGGCGCCAGAGCGCTTTACCAAAACCAATGGAAAAGCGCTCTACACGGATACCGCAGCGCCGAGCAACCCAGAAATGACCAAATTCATGTACGGTGATCAAAATCCCTAGCGCGATAATAAATGCGGCCAGGTTCCAGAGAATGCTCAGCATAAGTCCATCCGTTAAATCGTCCTGAAAACCAGCAGCAGCAAGCAGGCGAAGACTGGAACCGCCGCCGTCAGGCTGTCAATGCGATCAAGGATCCCACCATGACCGGGGATCAGGTGACCACTATCTTTGATACCGGCTTCGCGTTTGAACATGCTCTCAGTGAGATCGCCCAAAACGGAGGCCAGCGCTGCCACGATGGAACAGGTTAACAGTGTGGATGGGGCAACGTCCAGATTTGCCCACTGGCCATAGGCCCAGGAAATGATTGCCGCCGTCACCAGACCGCCGAAGAATCCTTGCCAGGTTTTCCCCGGAGAGACTTTTGGTGCCAGCTTATGTTTGCCAAACAGTTTGCCAAACATATAGGCGCCGGAGTCCGCTCCCCAGACCAGAATCATCACGTAGAGCAGCCACAGCGCGCCGCTGTAGTGGTTTTCATCATAATGCCAGGAACGCAGTGCCAGCATGCCCCAGAAGAAAGGAACAATTGTGGCGATACCGAAAATCAGGCGCAGCACCTTCGATTGACGCCAGATGGTTGCGGAACCAGGATAGGAAAGCACCAGCAGCAAGGCGACAACCCACCAAATCAGGGAGGCCCACAGCGATGTCTCAACCACCGGCTGGTGAATGTTATGATGATATTCCGGAATCAGGAAGAGCATTATCGCTAGCAACAGGCCACAGAGCACCGCCAGCCACACGCGTTGTGTCCGTGAGGTAAAACCGCAGAATTGCCCCCATTCCCATGCCGCCAGCATACAGACCACCAGCGTGACAATCGCGAAGCCGCCGGGCGGCAGCAAAAATAGGGCTGCAATAACAACCGGTATTAAGATTAATGCAGAAATCAGGCGATACTTCAGCAAAAGCTACCCCCATCAGGCCTTGTCGCCACCAGGCTCAGTGCCACCGAAACGTCGCTCTCGATTAGCGAAAGCATACAGCGCACCTTCAAAGTCTTGTTCATCGAAATCGGGCCAAAGAACATCAGTAAAGTAAAGTTCAGCATAGGCAATTTGCCAGATAAGAAAATTACTGATTCGATGCTCTCCCCCGGTCCTAATCACTAAATCAACGGGAGCCAGTTCATGCATGCAGATCTGCTGTGACAGCAGTTCTTCACTAATTTGATCGGGGCGGAGCTCCCCTTCCTGAACCTGTTCGGCTAAGCGCTGAACTCCCTGAACAATATCCCATCGACCGCCATAGTTGGCCGCGATGTTCAATGTTAACCCCGTATTATTTTCCGTCAGCGCTTCGGCTTTGCGGATCCGCTCCTGCAGGCGCGAATTAAACCGACGGATATCGCCAATGATCCGCAACCGAACGTTATGGCGGTGCAGACTTTTCACTTCGCTGTCCAGCGCCCAGACGAACAGCTCCATCAACGCACTTACCTCTTGCTCAGGGCGATTCCAGTTTTCACTGCTGAATGCGTATAGCGTTAATGCTTCAATACCGTTACTTGCCGCATAGGAGACGGCGCGGCGCACGGATTTCGCCCCGGCTTTATGCCCGAAGGCGCGAATCTTACCTTGCTTTTTCGCCCAGCGACCATTGCCATCCATAATGATCGCCACATGACGGCAACCGTGCGATGGTTGATTCTCACTGGTTGGTTGATTAGCAGACAACATAACGCGTTTTTAATCCATGAAAAGGGATGAGTGGTACCCCGGAATACAGCTATACACTCCATCCACCAGGCAAGCCCGAATGATTTTACGTATCTTTGTCTCGCAAAAAAGCCGTGCTAAATCACGGCTCTCCCAACCACTCAGCAAAAATGCACTGCGATCGGGTGGCGCAGACTATATCACTGAAGCCAGACGCTAACAAATACCGCGACGGTTGTATGCTGATTCGGTTCTCATTACCTGACGAAATGTTTCGTCTGTATTGCCGCCTCTTCACGCGCCCTGGCATCAATCATCAGCACCTCATCCACGTTCTGTGGTTCACGGTGGTTAAGATGATTAAGCACCGCCAGATTGACGCTAGCAATATCTGTAAAGCGGATTTGGCCATCAAGGAACGCTGCCACGGAAACTTCGTTCGCCGCGTTCAGCGCCGTTGTTGCCGCCTGCCCCTGCTCGAAGGCTTCCATTGCCAGTTTCAGGCAAGGGTAGCGAGCATAATCTGGTTCTGAGAAGCTTAATGCGCCCATCTTGCAGAAATCTAACGGCTTCGCGCCAGAAACAACGCGATGAGGCCACGCCATGGTATTGGCGATTGGCGTCCGCATATCAGGCTCACCCAACTGCGCCAGTACGCTGCCGTCCTGGTACCGCACCATTGAGTGAATCACCGACTGAGGATGAATCAGTACTTCCATCTGCTTAGCTGAAGCATTGAACAGCCAGCGGGCTTCGATGTATTCCAGACCTTTATTCATCATAGTGGCCGAGTCGACGGAGATTTTACGCCCCATCGACCAGTTTGGATGACGGCAAGCCTGATCCGGCGTCATTGCGCCGAGCTCACTGATTGGCGTCTCACGGAACGGACCACCTGACCCGGTAAGCAGAATGGATGACACCCCATGCTGCTCAAGGTCAGCGTACCCTAAGTCGGACTGAAAGCTTTGCGGTAAACTCTGAAAGATGGCGTTATGCTCACTATCAACCGGCAGAAGCTGCGCGCGATGCGCTTTGACCGCCTCCAGGAACAGGCGTCCGCAGGTCACCAGCGACTCTTTGTTCGCCAGCAGGATGGTTTTACCTGCACGAATAGCCGAGAGCGTCGGCAGCAGTCCCGCAGCACCAACGATGGCCGCCATCACCTGATCGACCTCATCCAGCGCTGCGACATCACACGCCGCCTGCTGCCCACAAAGCACTTCCGTACGGCTGCCATGTTCACGCAGCGCCAGCTTCACCGCATCAGCGCTCTTCGCATCATCCATTACCGCATAGCGAGGGACAAACTCCAGGCACTGTTCAACCATCCGCTCGACGTTTTTACCTGCCACCAGCGCCGTTACCGCAAAACGTTCACGGTTGTGACGCACCACGTCCAGCGTGTTGCAACCAATAGAGCCCGTAGAGCCCAGGACAGTTAATTGCTTCATGAGATATTCCGGATAGATAGATTTACTCTATGGATTTCAAGCAGCAGGAAGGCGGCAAGTGGTTCGGGTGAATGAGCGCAGCCAACGCACCAGCGGCTTGAAAGACGACGAGTAAAAGCAAAACGCCGCCAGCAAAGCAATAATGCTTCCTGTACGGCGTTCATCGCGCAACTTACACAGCTTAGAACTGCATCAGTTCCGCTTCTTTCTCAGCCAGCGCCGCTTCAATTTTCTTGATAGCAACGTCAGTCAGTTTCTGTACGTCTTCCTGAGAACGGCGATCGTCATCTTCGCTGATCTCTTTGTCTTTCAGCAGCGCCTTCACTTTATCGTTCGCATCACGACGAACGTTACGCACGGAAACGCGCGCCTGTTCAGCTTCGCCACGGACGATTTTAGTCAGGTCTTTACGACGTTCTTCGGTCAGCGGAGGCAGCGGAACGCGAATGTCGGTACCGGCGGAGCTTGGGTTCAAGCCGAGGTCAGACGCCATAATCGCTTTCTCAACGGCCGGGCCCATAGAACGGTCGAATACGTTGATTTTCAGGGTACGGGTATCTTCAACGGTTACGCTTGCCAGCTGACGCAGCGGCGTAGCGGTGCCGTAATACTCAACGACAATGCCGTCCAGCAGGCTAGGAGAAGCACGACCCGTGCGAATTTTGCTGATTTGGTTTTTGAATGCTTCTACGCATTTGTCCATGCGTACTTCAGCATCTTTTCTGATATCGCTAATCACGTTACGAATCCTTGAAAACTAGTCTCAGTCGACCAGACAATGACACATTGCTATGAATGCGCTAAGTATAGTCTCGTTTAAATCATGCCACAGAATATCTCAATTCTGCCGGATAAACGCGAATCTTACCCGGAAATGGCCTCAACGGAAATTATTCCGTAATTAAAGTGCCTTCTTTTTCGCCCATCACCACGCGACGCAATGCGCCTGGTTTATTCATGTTGAATACGCGAATTGGCAATTTGTGGTCACGAGCCAGCGTAAAGGCCGCTAGATCCATGACTTTCAGTTCTTTATCCAGCACTTCGGTGTAGGTCAGCTGCTCATACATGGTGGCAGACGGATCTTTTGCTGGGTCAGCGGTGAACACGCCGTCAACTTTGGTTGCTTTCAGTACCACGTCGGCTTCAATTTCGATGCCGCGCAGGCAGGCTGCAGAGTCAGTGGTAAAGAACGGGTTGCCAGTACCGGCGGACAGAATCACGACGCGGTTATTACGCAGCAGGCTGATGGCCTCTGCCCAGCTATAGTTGTCGCAAACGCCGTTCAGTGGAATCGCTGACATCAGGCGAGCGTTCACATAGGCGCGATGCAGTGCGTCACGCATTGCCAGGCCATTCATTACCGTTGCCAGCATGCCCATGTGGTCGCCCACAACGCGGTTCATACCTGCTTTCGCCAGACCCGCACCGCGGAACAGGTTGCCACCACCAATGACGACACCCACCTGGATGCCCAGCTCAACAAGTTCTTTAATCTCTTGCGCCATGCGGTCAAGAATACTTGCGTCAATACCGAAGCCTTCAGTCCCCTGCAATGCTTCACCGCTAAGCTTGAGCAGAATACGTTTGTAGACAGGTTTTGCGTTGGTAGCCATTTTCTTTCCTGGAGTGTCACGATTGGGATGGTAAAAATTCTGGTGACATCATGCGTTCCTTGCCAGAGCGTCCCTATAGGAGCTGGCTGATTCTCACATGACGATTTTGTGCGTTAACCTTTAGCGCACAAAAGAGAGCCGCCCTCAGGCGGCTCCTTTACAGCAATTAAGACTGCTTGGACATTGCAGCAACTTCTGCTGCGAAGTCAGTCTCAACTTTCTCGATGCCTTCGCCCACTTCGAAGCGGATGAAGCCAGTTACGTCAGCGTTGTGCTCTTTCAGCAGCTGACCAACAGACTTGCTTGGATCCATAACGAATGGCTGGCCAGTCAGAGAAACTTCGCCGGTGAATTTCTTCATGCGGCCTTCAACCATTTTCTCTGCGATTTCTTTTGGCTTACCAGACTGCATCGCGATGTCCAGCTGTACCTGGTATTCTTTCTCTACCACTTCAGCGGATACGTCTTCTGGTTTAACGAATTCTGGCTTGCTTGCAGCAACGTGCATTGCCAGCTGTTTAACCAGCTCTTCGTCAGCGCCTTTAGCAGCAACCAGAACACCGATCCGTGCGCCGTGCTGGTAGTTACCCAGAACTTCGCCTTCCAGGGAAGCCACGCGACGGATGTTGATGTTCTCACCGATTTTAGCAACCAGCGCAACGCGTTCTTCTTCGAACTGTGCTTTCAGAACGTCAACGTCGGTGATGTTACCAGCAACAGCTGCGTCCAGAACTTTGTCAGCAAATGCCTGGAAACCGGTGTCTTTAGCAACGAAGTCAGTCTGGCAGTTAACTTCCAGAATGAAGGCGATGTTGCCATTGATTTTGGTTTTGATCACGCCGTCAGCAGCAACGTTGCCTGCTTTTTTCGCTGCTTTGATAGCACCGGATTTACGCATGTTTTCGATTGCCAGCTCGATGTCGCCATTAGCTTCAGTCAGGGCTTTTTTGCAATCCATCATGCCTGCGCCAGTACGCTCACGCAGCTCTTTTACCAGGGAAGCGGTAATTTCAGCCATTCTAAAATCCTCGGAAGATTTGATCTGCCCGGCGTCAAACCGCACAGATTTAAAAGTGAAAAAGGGGGCCATAAACAGGCCCCCTAACCAAACGTGTTACTACCTGGTTTATAAGGGCTCTTTCGAGCGTGCCTTATTACTCAGCTTCTACGAAGCTTTCTTCCGCCTGGGAAGCCAGATCAGAAGAACGGCCTTCACGAACGGTAGCAGCAACTGCGCTCAGGTACAGGGTCACAGCACGGATTGCATCGTCGTTACCAGGGATAACGAAATCAACGCCATCTGGATCAGAGTTGGTATCAACGATAGAGAATACTGGAATACCCAGGTTGTTCGCTTCTTTGATAGCAATGTGTTCATGGTCAGCATCGATAACGAACAGTGCGTCCGGCAGGCCGCCCATGTCTTTGATACCGCCCAGGCTGTTTTCCAGTTTCGCCAGCTCACGAGTACGCATCAGCGCTTCTTTCTTGGTCAGCTTGTCGAAAGTACCGTCCTGAGACTGAGTTTCCAGATCTTTCAGACGTTTGATGGACTGACGAACGGTTTTCCAGTTAGTCAGCATACCGCCCAGCCAGCGATGGTTCACGAAGAACTGGTCGCAGCTGTTAGCAGCTTCTTTCACAGCTTCGCTTGCAGCGCGCTTAGTACCAACGAAAAGGATTTTACCTTTACGAGCGGAGATCTTGTTCAGTTCAGCCAGAGCTTCGTTGAACATTGGTACAGTTTTCTCAAGGTTGATGATGTGAACTTTGTTACGAGCGCCGAAGATGAAAGGCTTCATTTTCGGGTTCCAGTAACGGGTCTGGTGACCGAAGTGAACACCAGCCTTGAGCATGTCGCGCATGGAAACAGTTGCCATGGTTAAAACCTCTATAGATTAAGTTGGGGTTATGCCTCCACGTATCCCATATTACCGACCCCGAAGGGCACCCCGGAATATGTGCCGATACGTGTGTGTTATTTACACAAAGTGAGATTTGTCGCTTCCGGACAAAACAATGAACGGAAGTTCGGCGCGCTTTATACCATAAAATCGATGCCGACACCAACAGTTGTTATCATTACGCAGGGCACGAAAGGCGAAGTTCAGAATGATTCTCAATTTGGCACAGGACGCTTCTGGCTGTTAACATTGACATCACTAATACTCAATTATTGTCGAAAAAATCGACACTGATGGACATATTCCATGGCGATTTCTATTAAGACCCCTGAAGATATTGAAAAAATGCGCGTTGCCGGCCGTCTGGCCGCTGAAGTGCTGGAAATGATCGAACCGTACGTGAAGCCTGGCGTGACTACTGGCGAACTGGACCGCATCTGCAATGACTATATCGTCAACGAGCAGAAAGCCATCTCCGCCTGTTTGAACTACCACGGTTTCCCAAAATCCGTCTGCATCTCCATTAATGAAGTGGTATGCCACGGTATTCCGGATGACGAAAAACACCTGAAAGACGGCGACATCGTCAACATCGACGTCACGGTCATCAAAGACGAGTTCCACGGTGACACCTCCAAAATGTTTATCGTCGGTAAACCAACCATTCTGGGCGAGCGTCTGTGCCGTGTGACTCAGGAAAGCCTCTACGTCGCGCTGAAAATGGTGAAACCGGGCGTGAACCTGCGCGAAATCGGCGCCGCTATCCAGAAGTTTGTGGAAGCGGAAGGCTTCTCCGTCGTGCGCGAATACTGCGGTCACGGCATTGGCCGCGGCTTCCATGAAGAGCCGCAGGTATTGCACTATGACTCTCGTGAAACCGACGTGGTCCTAAAACAGGGCATGACCTTCACTATCGAACCGATGGTGAACGCGGGTAAGAAAGAGATCCGCACCATGAAAGACGGCTGGACGGTAAAAACCAAAGACCGAAGCTTGTCTGCGCAGTACGAGCATACTATTGTGGTGACAGACAACGGCTGCGAAATACTGACGTTACGCAAGGATGACACCATCCCGGCGATAATCTCGCACAACGAATAACGAAAAGCCGGCGAATGCCGGCTTTTTTTATGGGTGATAGTTTTTTCTTATGGGCGGCGCGCGATGAGTAATTCCATACCTGAACTGGCTTGTACCATTCTCCCTGCCCTGCCCGGTCAGCCGGAGAATCCGGTCGACTGGCCCGAAGCCAGTTTGAACTGCACCGATATCAAAAACCGGCTCGATGAGTTTCAGCGCTGGCTGGGCGTTGCCTTTGACGAAGGCATCTCTGCCGAGCAATTGATTGAAGCGCGCACCGAGTTTATCGACCAACTGCTGCAACGCCTGTGGCTGCTGTACGGTTTTGGTCCCGTGGAAGATACGGCGCTGGTTGCCGTCGGCGGCTACGGTCGCGGCGAACTGCACCCCCTTTCCGATGTTGACCTACTGATTTTAAGCCGTAAAAAGCTGCCCGATGAGCAGGCGCAAAAAATTGGTGAACTGCTGACGCTGCTCTGGGACATTAAGCTGGAAGTGGGCCACAGCGTGCGAACACTGGAAGAGTGTCTGCTGGAAGGGCTATCGGACCTCACCGTCGCCACCAACCTGATTGAGTCACGCCTGCTGATTGGCGACGTTGCGCTGTTCCTTGAGCTGCAGAAACATATCTTCAGCGAGGGCTTCTGGCCGTCGGCAAACTTCTTCCCGGCCAAAGTCGCCGAGCAGGAAGCGCGCCACCAGCGCTATCATGGCACTAGTTACAACCTCGAACCGGACATTAAAAGCAGCCCCGGCGGCTTGCGCGATATCCACACCATTCAGTGGGTCGCCCGCCGCCACTTCGGCGCGACATCACTCGATGAAATGGTGAGCTTCGGCTTCCTGACTGAAGCGGAGCGTAACGAGCTGAACGAGTGCCTGCACCTACTATGGCGTATCCGTTTTGCCCTGCACCTTGAACTCAATCGCTATGACAACCGCCTGCTGTTCGACCGCCAGTTTAGCGTAGCCCGCCGCCTGAAGTACGAAGGCGAAGGCAACCAGCCGATCGAACACATGATGAAGGATTTCTATCGCGTCACCCGCCGCGTCGGCGAGCTGAATCACATGCTGCTGCAGCTTTTCGATGAGGCGATCCTCGCGCTCACCGAAGACGAAAAGCCGCGGGCGATTGACGATGACTTCCAGCTGCGCGGCACGCTTATCGATCTACGCGACGACACCCTGTTCGTCCGTGAGCCGCAGGCCATTCTGCGCATGTTCCACATCATGGTGCGTAACAGCAGCATTACCGGTATTTACTCGACCACGCTGCGCCATCTACGTCATGCGCGTCGCCACCTTAGCCAGCCATTGTGCTACATCCCGGAAGCACGTGAGCTGTTCCTGAGCATGCTTCGTCACCAGGGCGCCGTCAGTCGTGGCTTGCTGCCGATGCACCGTCACAGCGTGCTGTGGGCCTATATGCCACAGTGGTCCTATATCGTCGGTCAGATGCAGTTTGACCTGTTCCACGCCTACACCGTGGATGAACACACGATTCGCGTGATGCTCAAGCTTGAGAGCTTTGCCCACGAAGAGACACGCCCGCGCCATCCGTTGTGCGTCGATCTCTGGCCACGGCTGAATCATCCAGAGCTTATTTTAATTGCCGCCCTGTTTCATGATATCGCTAAAGGGCGCGGCGGTGACCACTCCATTCTCGGCGCGCAGGATGTCCTGAAGTTCGCCGAGCTGCACGGTCTTAACTCGCGAGAAACCCAACTGGTCGCCTGGCTGGTACGTCAGCATCTGCTGATGTCGGTCACTGCCCAGCGTCGCGATATTCAGGATCCAGAAGTGATTAAACAGTTTGCCGAAGAGGTGCAGACCGAGCATCGCCTGCGCTTCCTGGTATGCCTGACGGTTGCCGATATCTGCGCCACCAACGAAACCTTGTGGAATAGCTGGAAGCAGAGCCTGCTGCGCGAGCTTTACTTCGCCACCGAGAAACAGCTACGTCGTGGGATGCAGAACACGCCGGATATGCGCGAACGCGTTCGTCATCATCAAATGCAGGCGCTGGCGTTGCTGCGTATGGACAACATCAACGAAGAAGCGCTGCACCAAATCTGGAATCGCTGTCGCGCCAACTACTTTGTGCGCCATACGCCGAACCAGCTTGCGTGGCATGCCCGCCATCTGCTGAAGCACGATCTGACGCAGCCGATGATCCTACTCAGTCCACAGGCCACCCGAGGCGGTACGGAGATCTTTATCTGGAGCCCGGACCGCCCCTATCTGTTTGCCGCCGTGTGCGCCGAGCTTGACCGCCGCAACCTTAGCGTCCATGACGCGCAGATTTTCACCACCCGCGACGGTATGGCGATGGACTCCTTTATCGTCCTTGAGCCAGACGGCAGCCCGCTCTCCGGCGACCGTCACGAAGCCATCCGCTTTGGGCTGGAACAGGCGATTACCCAACGCAGCTGGCAGCCACCGCAGCCCCGTCGTCAGGCAGCAAAACTGCGCCACTTCTCGGTCGATACCGAGGTCAATTTCCTGCCGACCCACACCGACCGAAAATCATTCCTCGAGCTTATCGCGCTCGACCAACCCGGCCTGCTCGCTCGCGTCGGCCAGGTGTTTGCCGACCTCGGGATCTCGCTCCACGGGGCGAGAATTACGACAATTGGTGAACGAGTAGAAGATTTATTTATAATCGCCACCGCCGACCGGCGTGCGCTTAATAATGTGCTCCAGCAAGAAGTGCAACAACGGTTGACAGCAGCCCTCAATCCAAACGATAAAGGGTGACGTATTTTTTTAAGTAAATGGAAAGAGTAAACAATGCAGCAATTACAGAACGTTATTGAGTCCGCTTTTGAGCGTCGCGCCGACATCACGCCGGCAAATGTGGATACCGTAACCCGCGAAGCGGTTAACCAGGTGATTTCCCTGCTGGATTCCGGCGCGCTGCGTGTCGCTGAAAAGATTGACGGTCAGTGGGTGACTCACCAATGGCTGAAGAAAGCGGTTCTGCTCTCTTTCCGTATTAACGATAACCAGGTTATCGACGGTGCGGAAAGCCGCTACTTCGATAAAGTACCAATGAAATTCGCTGACTACGACGAAGCGCGTTTCCAGAAAGAAGGTTTCCGCGTGGTACCACCGGCAGCCGTTCGTCAGGGCGCATTCATCGCTCGCAACACCGTGCTGATGCCATCCTACGTGAACATCGGTGCTTACGTTGACGAAGGTTCCATGGTGGATACCTGGGCGACCGTAGGTTCTTGCGCGCAGATCGGCAAAAACGTTCACCTGTCCGGCGGCGTCGGCATCGGTGGCGTACTGGAGCCACTGCAGGCGAACCCAACCATCATCGAAGACAACTGCTTCATCGGCGCACGCTCCGAAGTCGTTGAAGGCGTTATCGTGGAAGAAGGCTCTGTTATCTCCATGGGCGTGTACCTGGGTCAGAGTACCAAAATCTACGATCGCGAAACCGGCGAAGTATTCTACGGCCGCGTACCGGCGGGCTCCGTTGTCGTTTCCGGCAACCTGCCATCCAAAGACGGCAAGTACAGCCTGTACTGCGCGGTGATTGTGAAAAAAGTAGACGCCAAAACCCGCGGTAAAGTGGGCATCAACGAGCTACTGCGTACTATCGATTAATAAGATGCGAAAAAGCGGGGGCAACCCCGCTTTTTTTTATTCTTAAGCTGGCGGAAATAGATTTTTTCGTTAATTATTCAATAGTTAATTTAGATCAGGGGTACCGCTATGTACGATAATTTAAAAAGCCTGGGGATCACCAATCCCGATGAAATCGATCGTTACAGCCTCCGGCAGGAAGCCAACAACGATATCCTGAAAATCTATTTCCAGAAGGATAAGGGTGAGTTTTTCGCCAAGAGCGTGAAGTTCAAATACCCACGCCAGCGTAAAACCATCGCCGGCGATGGTCAGGGCTTCAAAGAAGTGCAGGAGATCAGTCCGAACCTGCGCTACGTGATTGATGAGCTGGACCAGATTTGTCAGCGCGATCGCACCGAAGTCGATCTTAAGCGTAAGATCCTTGACGATCTGCGCCATCTTGAAAGCGTGGTGACCAACAAGATCAGCGAGATTGAAGCCGATCTGGAGAAGTTAACCCGCAATAAGTAAATTTTGTACGGTTTGTCTTCCCGGGGTCGCTTGCGCTCGCCCGGGCTACAAGCCAAATGTAGCCCGGCCAAGCGCAGCGCCGCCGGGTTCTATTACCGTTGTTCATCCAACTGCAACGCAATATACAGCAGTAAACGATCGTCAAAATTCCCCAAATCCAGCCCGGTCAGCTCCGAAATTCGGTTCAGCCGATACTCCAGCGTATTGCGGTGAATAAACAGCGCCTTTGAGGTTGCCAGCGGCTGCACGTTATGGCGAAACCACGCCGCCAACGTACGACGCAGCAGGCCGTTGTTATCCATCGCCTTCAAACGCATCAACGGGCGCGACAGCTCATTGGCCTGCCAACCACCGCGCAGACTGTCGAGCAGCACCGGCAGCATCAAATCCTGGTAAAAATAACTGCGGCTCTCCGGCATACGCTGTTTACCCACCATCATGGTGGTGCGCGCCGTACGGTAGGAACGGGCAATGCTGCCCGGCCCGGTAAAATAGTTGCCGAGCGCCACGCGAAAACGCAGATGCCCGTTCTCTTTCATGCGGGAGATCAGCTGTTCCACGCGCTTCTGGTGGTCTTCCGCGTCCCAGCGGCCAAACTGGTTAAGCGCCGGTTTCAGCACCACCATCTCGGTCAGTGAGACTATCGCAATCAGGTTATTACGCTCCGGCGTCGTCAGCGCATTTTGCAGCTGCTGAAGCTCCGCCATCGCGCTATCCACGCCCAACTGCCCGCTGTCGACTTCCACGACTGCCGCGACGCGCGGCTGATTAAGGTCAATGCCCAGCCTCTGAGCCCATTCGGTCAACGCCGGCGTGTTCTCTTCGGCCTGAATCAGGTTCATTACCAACTCTTCACGCAGACGGCTATCCTGCGCCAGCAGATGCATCAAGCGCGATTGCTCGAGCATCATCTCTGCGGTCATGCACACCAGTTCACCGTATTTGCGCAGCGTTTCCGGTTCACCGGTCAAGCCGATAACGCCGACAATCTCGCCTTCCAGGCGCAGCGGCAGGTTGATCCCCTGACGCACCCCGTGCAGATGACGGGCTACGGCATCGTCGATGTCCACCACGCGCCCCTGAGAGAGCACCAACAGTGCACCTTCGTGCAATTCCCCAATACGTTCACGATCGCCGCTGCCGATAATGCGCCCGCGGGCATCCATTACGTTGATATTGGTATCGATAATGCGCATCGTGCGCGCCACGATATCCTGCGCCATTTTAGTATCAAGATGCCAGCTAGCCATGAACCCCTCCTGTGAGCAGGTTACATGATAGGAAAGATGCAAAAGCGCTGCACTGTGCAAATGCACAAAGCACGGTTGAGATCTATGGAGTTGTGGGGTGCTTCACATTACGAAGGGAAAAACCCTTTCCCCGGGCGGGGAAAGGGTTGAGGTCGCGATTACTGCATCAGCAGGTAGATGGAGCTATCGCCACGCTGGATATTCAGCGCCAGTACGGAAGGTTTGCTATCGAGGATTTTACGCAGCTCAGCGATGTTTTTCACCGCCTGCTGGTTGGCTCCGACGATAATGTCCCCTTTCTTCAGGCCAATCTGCGCCGCCTGAGAACCCGCTTTCACGGTATTCACCACTACGCCTTTGTCCTGACCTTTGTTGCTCATTTCAGCCCCTTCGATGCCGCTGAAGATTGAGCTGGAGTCAACCTGAGTCTGGCTGCTCTGCTGCAGTTCCAGATCCACCGTTACCGGCTTACCGTCACGCAGCAGGCCAAGGCTGATTTTGCTGCCTACCGGCATAGTGCCAACCTGCGCACGCAGCGCGGCGAAGCTGCTAATTGCCTTGCCGTTCAGTGAGGTGATCACGTCACCGGCTTTAATCCCGGCTTTCGCCGCCGAAGAGTTCGGCATCACCTGGCTCACGAAAGCACCGCGCTGGGCATCGACTTTCATCGCTTTTGCCAGTTCGGAGTTCAGTTCGGTCCCCATGATACCCAGCTCGCCGCGTTTCACCTGGCCGAATTTCACCATCTGGTCAGTCAGGTTTTTCACCATGTTGCTCGGGATGGCGAAGCCGATACCGATGTTACCGCCGTCCGGTGCGAGGATAGCGGTGTTAATACCGATAAGCTCGCCGTTCAGGTTCACCAGCGCGCCGCCGGAGTTACCGCGGTTAATTGCCGCATCGGTCTGGATAAAGTTTTCGTAGTTTTCAACGTTCAGGCCGCTACGACCCAGCGCGGAGACGATACCGGAGGTCACGGTTTCCCCCAGGCCGAACGGGTTACCGATAGCCACGGTGTAGTCGCCGACGCGCAGAGCGTCAGAATCCGCCAGCTTAATCGCCGTCAGGTTTTTCGGATCCTGAATCTGAATCAGCGCGATGTCAGAACGCGGGTCTTTACCAACCACTTTCGCGTCAAACTTACGGCCATCGCTCAGTTGAACCTTAATGGTATTGGCGTTATCCACGACGTGGTTGTTAGTCACGACGTAACCTTTCGCCGCGTCAATCACCACCCCAGAGCCGAGGGCCATAAATTTCTGTTGCTGCTGTGGCTGATTGCCGCCGTTACCACCATCCGGGCCTGCACCGCCCTGACAGAACGGAGAGCTCTGGAACGGAGAACCATCCTGGCAGAACGGCGAGTTGTCGCCGAAGAACTGCTGGAAGTTACGTCCCATACGTGGTGTGTTTACCGTTGTGCTGCCCTCAACATTAATGCTGACGACAGACGGCATAACCTTTTCCAGCATCGGAGCCAGACTTGGCATTGGCTGTGCGGCGGATGCGGAAGAAGATGCCGTCTCTGCCGCGCTAGCGGACAACGGAGACAGAGCCAGACTTAAACTAAGAGCCAGTGCACTCATTGCTAACGTGGTTTTTTTCATGTGTTTCAATCTCAATATCAGATTACGCAAAATTGCTGTGTTCGTGACTATCAGATTCACTTTATGGCACTAAGTTCCGTACAACTGCATCTGCTAAAAGTAAAAATTTATTGAGCGTCTTTACAAAACTTCGGATTATTCTACCGCCATCAACCGCCGATATTCATCCCATGCGTAGAGGTCGGTCATTCCGCTGATATAATCCTGCAGCAGGCGGCAACGATAATAATATTCCATCACTGGGAACTCAACGGAATCACGGGAAAGTTTATTCACCGCCTCAACGTAAGCTAAACGATGACGCGTTGAGAGTTTACAAAATAACCGTGATTCGATAGGTAAATGGCGCACGCGTTCTTGCTCAACTAACTCGCTAAATTCGCTTAATGATAATTTAAGCAAAGGTGCGTAAATATCTAATAATCCGCCAATCACCCGGTAGCCCTGCAATTCTAACTGCTCGACTTCAGGATGGCTAAAGACATGTTTTCTAGCCACATTTTTGTATAGCTTCAGCAACTGGCTATAGCTACTGTCATCTTCCAGCAGTGCATGATTAAAATCCCCCTGGTAGATCTGCGGCAGATTTTCAATAAAGCGCTGCGCCGCGTAGGGCACTAGCTTATTTAATGTATTCACTCGCAAATACATAAAGAACTGATCTTCCGTACTGCGGCTTAATGAATTCGCCCGAGATTTATCCCAGGCGTTTTCCACCACCTGAGCGAACAGCGAACCCTTTGTATGTTCAGGCCAGGCGTCGTACAAATGCTGGTACAACTGCTCAACGCTGAAGATCCGTTTTTCTACTGCATCCTCGAGGTCAGCCACACAATAAGAAATATCATCAGCAGCTTCCATAATCCACGTTAATGGGAATCGATTGTAAGGCGCTAAATCCAGTTCTTTACGTAAGCGTTCAATATAGTGCTCTTCCGCCAGGTAGTAGCCCGGTTTTTTCATTAGATAGCTGTGCGTCGCCGGGGGCTCCGTCGACCACCAGGCCGGGCGCGTGTATTTTAAAATACAGCCAACCTGTGCCCAGGTCAGGTTCATACGCATCAGGGTATGCACCAGACGGATCCCCTGCGCATTGCCCTCAAAATGACAGAGATCCTGACGCACTTTGCTGCGCAGCGTATTGAGCGCGTCTTCGCCTTCACGGAGTTGAAGGTCGATAACCTCGCAGCGATCGTGGCTCAGCGGCTGGCGCAGTGCGTCTTTTGGCGCCAGGCGCTGACTGAACCAATCGTTGATTGCCGCTTCGCCAAAGTGACCAAACGGCGGGTTGCCGATATCGTGCATCAAGCAGGCCATCTCAACGATGCTTTCAAACGGCCCGGTCAGTTCGTCCAGGCCGTAGGCCGCCAACAGTTTCTTTTCCTTTAAGCGGCTCAGCACCTCTTTGGCGATATAGCGCCCCACCTGCTGCACTTCCATCGAGTGCGTCAGGCGGGTTCGCACCGCGGCGTTGCGCTCCAGCGGGAATACCTGCGTTTTTTGCTGCAGGCGGCGGATGGCCGGCGAGTTGATAATGCGCCCGCGATCGCTTTCAAAAATACGCAGAATCTCATGCTCGGAGCTGACACCCTGCGGCGAGCGATAACGCCGACGCCAGTTAATTTTATTGCGAAAATCAATCTTAGCCATAGCCTCTCCGTCGCGAGCTTCCTATTACAAGAAATGCGCTTCCCCTGAACCACATGATAAACTATGCCTTTAAACATGGCACATCGCGAGTAAATCTATGAAAATCGGCATTATTGGCGCAATGGAAGAAGAAGTTACGCTGCTGCGTGACAAAATCGAAAATCGTCAGACTATCACCATCGGCGGTAGCGAAATCTACACCGGCCAGCTGAACGGCGTGGATGTGGCGTTACTGAAATCCGGGATTGGCAAAGTGGCCGCCGCAATGGGCGCAACGCTGCTGCTGGAGCGCTGCCAGCCGGATGTGATTATCAACACCGGTTCCGCGGGTGGCCTGGCGCCAACGCTGAAAGTGGGTGATATCGTGGTTTCTGACGAAGCGCGCTACCACGATGCCGATGTCACCGCCTTTGGCTATGAAATTGGCCAGATGGCAGGTTGCCCGGCGGCGTTCAAAGCCGACGACAAACTGATTGCTGCCGCCGAAGCGTGCATCAAATCCCTCGATCTGAACGCCGTGCGTGGCCTGATTGTCAGCGGCGATGCCTTTATTAACGGTTCCGAAGCGCTGGCAAAAATCCGCACCAACTTCCCGCAGGCAATTGCGGTAGAGATGGAAGCGACGGCGATTGCCCACGTTTGCCACAGCTTTGCCGTGCCGTTCGTGGTAGTCCGCGCGATTTCCGACGTGGCCGACCAGCAGTCTCACCTGAGCTTCGAAGAGTTCCTGGCGGTTGCCGCGAAGCAGTCGACCCTGATGGTCGAAACGCTGGTGCAGAAACTGGCACGTGGCTAAGCGATTCCTGATAGGGCTGCTAGCCCTGCTGTTTAGCGCCCCGGCGTGGCTTGTCGCCGCGCCGCGGGTCATTACCCTCTCCCCCGCCAATACCGAACTGGCCTTTGCCGCCGGGATTACCCCCGTTGGCGTCAGCGCCTGGTCTGATTACCCCGCAGCGGCAAAAGAGATCGAACAGGTTGCCTCCTGGCAAGGCATTAACCTTGAGCGCATTGTCGCGCTGCACCCAGATGTCGTGCTGGCGTGGAAAGAAGGCAACGCCGAGCGTCAGGTGAACCAACTGCGTTCGTTGGGCATTACCGTGCTGTGGGTCGATTCGCACAGCATTGAAGAGATCGCCGCAACGCTGCGACAATTGGCGAAATGGAGCCCGCAGCCTGAAAAAGCCGAACAGGCCGCCGCCACGCTGTTGCATGACTATGCGCAGCTAAAGGCGCAGTATGCAAAATCGCCGAAAAAACGGGTGTTTATGCAGTTCGGCTTTAACCCCATTTTCACCAGCAACAAAAGCGCCATCCAGAACCAGATTCTGGAAGTGTGCGGTGGTCAAAATATCTTTGCCGACAGCCGCGTGGCCTGGCCTCAGGTCAGCCGTGAACAGGTGCTGATGCGCCAGCCGCAGGTGATTGTCGCCGCAGGTGATGCGGGTCAGATTCCGAAAATTCAGCACTACTGGGCTAGTCAGCTCACAATCCCTATCATTCCACTCAATAGTGACTGGTTTGAACGTGCAAGCCCACGTATTATCCTCGCCGCAAAACAACTCTGTACTGCACTATCGCAGGTTAATTAATCAGGTAATAGGTCATGCTTGTCTACTGGCTGGATATTGTTGGCACCATCGTCTTCGCTGTCTCCGGCGTCTTGCTGGCGGGGAAACTGCGTATGGACCCCTTTGGCGTTCTGGTATTGGGCGTGGTGACCGCCGTGGGCGGCGGGACCATTCGTGATATGGCGCTCGCCAACGGCCCGGTATTCTGGGTGAAAGACCCCACTGACCTGGTCGTGGCAATGGTCACCTCAATGCTAACTATCGTGCTGGTTCGTCAACCGCGACGCTTGCCAAAATGGGTGCTACCGGTGCTGGATGCCGTGGGGCTGGCAGTGTTCGTGGGGATTGGCGTGAACAAGGCATTTATCGCCCATTCCGGGCCGCTGGTTGCCGTCTGTATGGGCGTTGTCACCGGCGTCGGCGGCGGGATAATTCGCGACGTACTGGCGCGCGAAGTGCCGATGATCCTGCGAACAGAAATCTATGCCACGGCCTGTATTATCGGCGGGATTGTGCACGCCACGGCCTATTACACTTTCCAGATACCGCTGGAGAACGCCAGTATGATGGGGATGGTGGTGACGCTGGCCATTCGCCTGGCAGCGATTCGCTGGCACCTGAAGCTGCCGACCTTTGCGCTGGATGATAACGGGCGTTAAACCTGTGTAGCCCGGCCAAGCGCAGCGCCGCCGGGGATGCCCCGGAGTCGGCGCTAACGCACCTCGTCCGGGCTACAAAAGATGAAAATAAAAAGCCCACCAAAAAGGTGGGCGTTTTATTTATCTGCTCAGCAAGCTTAGATGCTGAAGGAAGAACCGCAGCCGCAGGTGCTGGTTGCATTCGGGTTGGTGACGATAAAGCGTGAACCTTCCAGACCTTCGGTATAGTCCACCGAACCACCGACCAGATACTGCAGGCTCATCGGGTCAACCACCAGGCCTACGCCCTGTTTTTCGATGGTCATGTCACCTTCGTTGATCTGGTCATCAAAGGTAAAGCCATACTGGAAGCCGCTGCAGCCGCCGCCGGTGATATACACGCGCAGCTTCAGGTTTGGATTCTCTTCATCCGCAATCAGGACTTTTACTTTTTTGGCTGCGGCGTCGGTAAACTCCAGCGGCAGCACTACGTCATCACTCATTTTTTGCTCCCATTAATACAGCGGGTCTGGGCAAATAATAACCCGACTCTTTTGGTCATTATCTAATACCCTGGTAAATCGTTCAAGTATTCTCCGGGGCCGACTGCCTGGCCTTAGCCTCTTGCTCGGCCTCCTGCTTCGCCAGGGTTCGCGCCAGAATCGTGGCGTAGAGCGGCTGTCCGCCGAGGAACTGCGCCAATAGCGTGGCACCGAGACCGGTAATAATCATTGGCAAAATGAGCTGATAATTGTCGGTCATCTCCAGCACCAGCACAATTCCGGTGAGCGGTGCGCGAACGGAAGCCGCTAGCAGCGCGCCCATTCCGGCAATCGCAAAGGTCCCCGCCTCCAGATTGTAGGCCGGGAACAGATGCATCGCCGCCATACCGAAGGCCGTACCCAGCAGCGTACCCAGCGCCAGCATTGGCGCAAAAATCCCGCCCGGCGCGCCGGAAGAGAAGCACAGCAGCGTGGTGATAACGCGGGCAACAAACAGGAACAGCAGCGAACCAACGGTAAAGTTCCCCGCCGCCGCAATCGGGATCAGGTTAAACCCGCCGCCCGCTGCTGCCGATTGGAACAGCCCCAGCACGCCGCAGCCGCCGCCAATCAGTCCGCCAATCAGCACCCATTTTGTCGTGTTACCGCCGTGGATACGGAAAAACATATCCTGGGTTTTCAGCACCAGGGTATTAAACAGCGGACCAACACAGCCGAAAATCACGCCCAGCACCAGATACAGCCACAGCGTGTTAACCGGCGCGTTGGTCAGTTTGCCCACTTCAATCACCGGCGTTTCACCATTGAAGATGCGGAACATGATGCTCGACATGATAACGCCGGTGAATACCGCTTTAATCGAGATCAGGCTGTAGCGGAACTGCGGGCGCATCTCTTCGATGATAAACAGAATGCCCGCCAGCGGCGCATTGAACGCTGCCGACAGACCCGCTGCCGCGCCGGTTGCCAGCAGCGTGTGGCGCGACTCTTCGTCACGCTGACGGAAAATATCGCCGACCATACGGCCGATATTGCCGCCGATTTGCACCGTCGGCCCTTCACGCCCAAGCACCATGCCCGAACCCAGCGTGCCCATCCCACCGAAGAATTTCACCGGCAGCACGCGCCACCAGCGTACCGGGCGCAGGTCTTCCAGCGCACCTTCAATCTCCGGGATCCCCGAACCGCCCGCTTCCGGCGCAAAGCGACGCATCAGCCAGTAGCCAAACATCGCCAGCAGCGCCGACAGCACAAACGCCAGCGGCCAGACCAGATACCAGCGGTCGGCAACCTGCGCCAGCGTGCTAATACGCAGGTTCAGCACCCAGTTCACCGCATGCTCAAACGCCACGCCGACCAACCCCACGAGCGAGCCAACGATGGCGGACATCAGCAGCACCATCAACGGGGTTTTATCACGGTTCAATAATTTACGCACTACGTCGCGGCGGCGTAAACGCACCATCCGCTGTGCCTCTAAAGGGGGTATTTCTGCTCTCATACCGTCATCACTAATTGGTAATACAAATACGAAGGGAAGGCATTTTACCCAGTCATGTGCGCGACGTCGCGAAAAAATTACACGCCGAATGCGTTGTTGCTACAGGGTAAAAACCAGGTTTATCACAGGTTAGTAGGAATGGAGAGAAAGTGGCGCAGAAGATCGTTTGAACGGACCTGACCGGTTGACGTCCCTGGTGTTGGAATCTCTGCGCCTGATAAGAAAGGGCTATCGTCAACATGCCTCCAGGCAGAGGCATGTTTTTAGGTTGTGTAATACCTTACTCTTCTACTGGCTCAGGCTTCTTTTTCGCCAGCACGTTGTAAACCACCAGCAGAGCGAAAATACCGGTAATCGTCATGGTGATGGTGCCTGGCGTCATAAAGCGCGCCATGTTGCCAAGAATAATCCCCACCACGCCGAAGTCGGTATCGGAGAAGGTGGTGTTGGTTAAGCCCAGCGCACCCAGTACCGGAATCAGCGCCACCGGTAAGAAGGTAATCAGAATACCGTGAGCGAAGGCACCGAGAATCGCGCCGCGTTTACCGCCAGTCGCATTACCGAATACCCCTGCCGTTGCCCCACAGAAGAAGTGAGGTACGACGCCCGGCAGAATCAGTACCCACTTGAGCTGCCCAAGGATGAACAGCCCCACCAGACCACCGACAAAGCTTGAGATAAAGCCGACTAACACCGCGTTTGGCGCATACGGGAAGACGATTGGGCAGTCCAGCGCCGGACGTGCGTTAGGCACCAGACGCTCGGAGAAACCGGTAAATGCCGGAACAATCTCCGCCAGAATTAAACGCACACCCTGCAGGATAATAAATACCCCAGCCGCAAAGGTGATGGCCTGGATAAAGGAGTAGACCAGGTAGTTCTGACCGTGGCTAAAGTTGCTCTCGACGTACTCTTTACCTGCGGAAATCGACAGGACCAGATAAATGATCATCATCGTCAGAGAGATAGAGATCGTGCTATCGCGCAGGAAGCTCAGGTTCTTAGGCATGTTCATCTCTTCGGTAGATTTAGAACCTTTACCGACGACAGAACCGATCCACCCAGAAAGTACGTAGCCAACCGTACCGGTATGCGCCAGTGCTACCTGGTCATTACCGATAATTTTACGCATATAAGGTTGTGCAATGGCCGGGAAGAAGCCCATTAACATGCCGAGCGCCAGTGAGCCGGTATAAATAAGCTGAACGCCTTCGAAGCCGGCTACCGACAGAATAATCGCCACCATACAGGCCATGTAGAAGGTCACATGCCCGGACAGGTAGATATATTTTAAACGGGTGAATCTCGCCACCACAATATTCGCCACCATACCGAACGCCATGATAAGCGTGGTTGGTGCGCCATATTTTTCCAGCGCAATAGAGACCATCGCCTCATTGTTCGGAATAATACCCTGCACATCGAAGGCCTGCTTGAAGATATCACCTAACGGCGATAGCGAGCCGACCAGAACCAAAGCCCCGCCGGATAATACCAGGAAGCCCAGTATCGTTTTAACGGTCCCTTTAATGACATCAGGGAAGGATTTTTTTTGTGCCACCAGGCCGAACAGCGCCACCAGCCCGACAAGGATTGATGGCACCTTCAGGATATCAACAATAAGCTGTAAAACGTTTTGAACAAACATATTAACCTCTGTCGCAGGGTATTTTTCTTGCCCGACTTAATTATTGCTGGTCAAAGTAGTCTTTTATTTTTTGTTCAACTTCGTTCAGGTCGATAATGTTATTAATGACAATAACTTTATCTGCCGGTAAGTTAGCGCTGAAGGCGATATCTTTCGCCATCACGAAAACATCGGCCACGTCGGGCGTGACGGAACCCAAATCAGAGTGCTCAACGTCCGCGGTGATATTAATTTTTTTGAGCACCTTTTTGATGTTCATTTCCATCATAAAGCTGCTACCCAGACCTGAACCACATACCGCCATAATTTTCATAGTAGACCTCATATTTCTACGATTGGGGTGTCATTAACAAGACGCCGACGTTTCACCGAGCAAAATCGCCTGCAATTCTTCAGTACTTTGCGTATCAAAAATCTGCTGCATCACCTCATCATCTGACAGCACTTCGGCGAGCTGCGAAATCATTTCAATGTGACTATTGCTGTCCGGGGCGGAGAACATGAAAATCGCGTCCACCGGATCGTTCTCTTCTGAATTGAACTCAACCGCCTGCCCCAGTTTGACGATGGAGAGCCCCAGCGCCATTGCGCCCTGCTCGGGCCGGGTATGTGGCATCGCGATGCGCGGAGCAATCACGAAATAGGGGCCGATCTCTTCTTTCTGTTTGATAATCGAATCGATATAGGCCGGTGAAATCGCCCCTTCATCCAGCAGTGGGCGGCCAGCAATCTGAATCGCCTCTTTCCAGTCACTTACTGATGGAACATACTGAACTTTGTTTTTATTCAGCCAGTTGGATAATGTTGGCATGGAGATTACCTATCGTTCTTAATGATAAAAATGGGTGACTACAGCATGCGACGGGCCGTTTCCGTCACATTCTCTTTCGTAAAGCCAAAGTATTTAAACAGGACGCTCGCTGGCGCAGATTCCCCAAAGGAGTCCATGCCAATAACCTTCCCATCCAGCCCGGTATAGCGCTGCCAGAACCCTTCAATACTGGCTTCTATCGCCAGACGGTTACGCACGCGCTTCGGCAACACGGACTCTTTGTAGGCTTCATCCTGCTTATCAAAGCGCTCGGTGCACGGCATCGAAACCACGCGAATCTGGTGGCCTTCCTGCTGTAGCGTACGGGCAGCGGCAACCGCCAACGCCACCTCTGAGCCTGCGGATATCAGGATCAGCTCAGGTTCACCGTCGCAGTCGACCAGCACATAGCCGCCACGCGCAATATTGTTAAGCTGTTCCGCACTGCGAACCTGCTGTTCAAGCGGCTGGCGGGTCAGCACTAAGGCCGAAGGCCCGTCCTGACGTTCAATTGCCTGCTGCCAGGAGACCGCCACTTCCACCTGATCGCATCCGCGCCAGGTTTCCATATTCGGTGTCAGGCGCAGCGAGGCCAGTTGCTCAACCGGCTGGTGCGTCGGGCCATCTTCGCCCAGACCAATGGTGTCGTGGGTATAGACAAAGATGGAGCGAATTTTCATCAGCGCCGCCATGCGCAGCGCATTACGGGCATATTCCATAAACATCAGGAAGGTGCCGCCGTAAGGGATAAACCCGCCGTGCAGCGCCAGGCCATTCATGATGGCGGACATGCCAAATTCACGAACGCCATAAGAAAGGTAGTTCCCCGCCCCATGCTCGGCGGTAAAATCGACGGACTTCTGATGCCTGGTCAGGTTAGACGGCGAAAGATCCGCAGACCCGCCCATCAACTCAGGCATCATATCGGCGAAAAAATTTAAGCAGTTCTGGCTCACCTGGCGCGTGGCCAGCGATGCCGGATTGGCCTGCAAATCGTCGATATAGTGCTGGATATTTCCCGCCCACTGCGCAGGCAGTTCGCCTTTCATACGACGCACAAACTCGGCAGCCAGCTCTGGCCATTGCAGTGCATAGTCGGCAAACAGCGCGTCCCATGCCTGCTCGTCCTGCGCCCCTTTTTCGGTCGCATCCCAGGCGGCATAGATATCGGCAGGAATTTCAAACGGCGGATACGGCCACTCAAGGCGTTCACGCACCAGGGCGACTTCATCGGCCCCCAGCGCGGAGCCGTGACACTCATGGCTGTCCGCTTTATTCGGCGAGCCGAAACCGATAATGGTTTTACAACACAGCAGGCTTGGTTTATCGCTGACCTGTTTAGCTTCGCGAACGGCAGCGTCAATCGCCTGCGGGTCGTGACCATCAATACCTTCAATCACGTGCCAGCCATAGGCACGGAAGCGGGCGGCGGTATCTTCAGCGAACCAACCTTCAACGTGCCCGTCGATAGAGATGCCATTATCGTCCCAGACGGCAATCAGATTCCCCAACCCTAAGGTTCCGGCCAGGCTGCATGCTTCATGGGAGATACCTTCCATCAGGCAGCCATCGCCCAGGAATAGCCAGGTGTGGTGATCGACGATATCAAACCCAGGCTTATTGAATTCAGCGGCCAGCGCTTTCTCGGCAATGGCCATGCCGACGGCGTTCGCCACCCCTTGCCCCAGCGGGCCGGTGGTGGTTTCAACGCCGGGCGTATAGCCATACTCTGGGTGGCCAGGTGTACGCGAGTGAAGCTGACGGAATTCACGGATGTCATTCATGCTCAGGTCATAACCCGTGAGGTGCAACAGAGAATAAAGCAGCATCGAGCCATGACCATTCGACTGCACATAGCGATCGCGGTTAAACCACTGCGGATTTTTTGGGTTATGGCGAAGGTGATGGCGCCAGACAACCTCGGCAATATCAGCCATACCCATCGGTGCGCCCGGATGGCCAGAGTTGGCTTTCTGAATCGCATCGACGCTCAGAATTCGAATGGCATTCGCTAATTTTCTGTTGCTCATACGTCTCTCTTTTTACCTGGATTTTACGTTCAACAATAACGTTTGCGGGGTTTTCCCCACGCCAGCATGAATAGACATGTCGAAAGAAACCTTAGTTTTTATCGTTGTATCACTCCGCCATACGGTTCAACGCGGCTTGAATTCTCTTTCGGCAACCAGCAATAAAATAAACATTAAAATACAATGAATTACTTTATATTCTCGCGCTATTACTGCATCCTTATGCCTTTCAATATACGTCTATACATGTTTCACTTGTCTAGTCATCTTGATGATGCACATAGACGTGTCCAGATACAATATGCAAAAATGCATTTTATCGCGATGCGGCGTTTGTTCACTCAAATTCGTTAACTTGCTCACAATATGACGTTAACGGTCTGGTCGACAGAAAACAAAGTCAGGCATACATGTAAACAGGATCCAGCGGCGTTATCGCCCATATTGGTTAGGAAGAAAGTCGATGGTTGATGGCATTACAGAGAAGCAAAAAGAGGTGGTCGATTACATTCTCAGGAAGATAAAGACCGATGGTCTTTTGCCAGGGGATAAACTGGACACAGAGATTGCTATTGCCAAAAATATCGGCATCACGCGGGCCACGGTGCGCGAGGCCACGCGCCTGTTGATCGAGCAGCAGCGAATTTATCGCGTGAAAGGCTCGGGTTTGTTCGTTGGCGCCATCGGTAAAAGCAACCATTCCGGCAGATTCCACGCCCTGTCACCTTTTGATTTCCAGGCACAGAAGAGTGGCCATAAAGGTGTCAGAAAAGTCATTAAATTCAGTATCATGAAAGTGCCATCGCCAGAAATCGCACAGTCGTTGCGGATAAAAAATAGCGATCAGATCTATAAAATTTTACGTCTGATGTGTTTTGACGATATTCCCGTCGCCCTTGAGCATATCCATCTGCCGGTCAATATGTTTACCAGCATGGAATTAAGCCAGCTCGAAATATCAAAATATAGCTATATCGAAAGCATCACCGGTAAAAAGGTCCAGCGCCGCGATCAGAATTTAACCGCGATCAACCTGGTTGACGAAGATATCCTTAATCTATTGAATCTCAAAGAGAACGACTCTGTTCTGGAACTTGATGAAACCGTTTATCTCGATGACGGCACGCCCTGCGAAGTCAATATTGCCATCATTAACACGCGTATTTTCCCCCTGAGACAAAACTCAACCCGCTCATAAGGCGGGCTATTTTCAGACCGACCTCGCCGCTGCTGATAACAAGGCTGCCACTATCATTTCTGTTGCCCAACATTCACGCCACAATGGTCAAAAATTTCATAACCTCTATGGAATAATTTAGAATAGCGGGCAAAACATTTTCCACGAACCAGGAACCTGCCAATGAGCAAATCTGAAAACCTGTATAGCGCTGCGCGTGAACTTATCCCAGGCGGGGTGAACTCGCCGGTACGTGCCTTCACCGGCGTGGGCGGTACGCCGCTGTTTATCGAGCGTGCGGACGGCGCGTATCTGTACGACGTGGATGGCAAAGCCTATATCGACTATGTCGGTTCCTGGGGGCCGATGGTGCTGGGCCATAACCACCCGGCCATCCGCAATGCGGTGATTGAAGCGGCCGAGCGTGGCCTGAGCTTCGGTGCGCCGACCGAGATGGAAGTCACTATGGCGAAGCTGGTTACCGAACTGGTACCAACAATGGACATGGTGCGCATGGTGAACTCCGGTACCGAAGCGACCATGAGCGCCATTCGCCTGGCGCGCGGTTTTACCGGCCGTGACAAAATCATCAAATTCGAAGGTTGCTATCACGGCCACGCCGACTGCCTGCTGGTTAAAGCAGGCTCCGGCGCGCTGACCCTCGGTCAGCCAAACTCACCGGGCGTACCGGCAGATTTCGCCAAGCACACCCTCACCTGCACCTATAACGATCTCGCGTCCGTACGCGCGGCGTTCGAGCAGTTCCCACAGGATATTGCCTGCATCATCGTTGAACCGGTTGCCGGCAACATGAACTGCATCCCACCGCAGGCTGATTTCCTGCCGGGCCTGCGCGCGCTGTGCGACGAGTTCGGCGCACTGCTGATTATCGATGAAGTGATGACCGGCTTCCGCGTGGCGCTGGCTGGCGCGCAGTCCTACTACGACGTGGTGCCGGATCTGACCTGCCTTGGTAAAATCATTGGCGGCGGTATGCCGGTAGGCGCCTTCGGCGGTCGTCGCGACGTGATGGACGCGCTGGCGCCCACCGGTCCGGTTTATCAGGCGGGTACCCTTTCCGGTAACCCAATTGCCATGGCGGCGGGATTCGCCTGTCTGACCGAAGTGGCGCAGCCAGGCGTTCACGAAACCCTGACCGACCTGACCAACCAACTGGCGCAGGGTCTGCTGGATGCTGCGCAGGAAACCGGTATTCCATTGGTGGTGAACAACGTGGGCGGCATGTTCGGGATCTTCTTCACCGATGCCAAAGAAGTGACCTGCTATCAAGACGTTCTGAAGTGCGACGTTGAACGCTTTAAGCGCTTCTTCCATCTGATGCTGGATGAAGGCGTGTACCTGGCACCGTCGGCGTTTGAGGCGGGCTTTATGTCTATCGCCCATAGCGAAGACGATATCAACAACACCGTTGATGCGGCGCGTCGGGTGTTTGCGAAGCTGTAAGTCTGGCGTATCCCCGGCGGCGCTGCGCTTGGCCGGGCTACATACCGCGAGCAATAAAAAATGGCCATGCAAATCGGCATGGCCATTTTTGTAGCCCGGTCGAGCGCAGCGACGCCGGGAAACCTACCGGCTCTGCTTTCTCAGCAAATAGATAAAATACGGCGCACCGATAAAGGTCGACAGCAGCCCTGCTGGCACCTGATACGGGAACATCAGCATACGCCCACACCAGTCAGCAAACACCAGTATCAGCCCACCAATCAGCGCCGACATCACGATATGCGGCATCGTCCGGCGGAAGCCCATCATGCGCGCAATATGCGGTGCCATCAGCCCAACAAAGCTTAACGGCCCGATGGTCAGCGTGGCCGCCGCCGTCAGGCACGCTGCCAGCAACAGCAGGCTGATACGCGCCGGCGACAGCGCCATACCGATAGAGCGCGCCGTTTCACCGCCCAGCGGCAGAATGGTTAACCAGCGGCGGCAAAGCGGCACCAGCAGCAGGAAAATCACCATGGCAGTAGCCGACTGCGCCACCAGCTTACCGGTCGCGTTATAGGTTGAACCGGCAATCCACGTCAGGATCTGCGCCATACGCGGGTCACCACTCGCCTGCAGCATCATCAGCAGCATGGTGAACGCGGTGCTCAGCGCCATCCCCGCCAACAGCATTCGATGCGGTGAAAATCCGCCGCGCCCGGCGGCAATCAGGATAACCAGCAGCGTGACCGCCGCTCCCAGACTGCCCGCCGGCAGCAGCCAGACAAACGCGTTGCCCGGCACCACAAACAGCATCAGCACCACGCCAAACGCTGCGCCGGAGCTGATCCCCAGCACTTCCGGGCTCGCCATCGGGTTGCCGGTTAAGCGCTGAATAATACAGCCCGCCACCGCCAGCATCACCCCGGCAATCAGCGCCGAGGCGATACGCGGCCAGCGCCACTGAATCAGTTCGTCGAGCAGGGTACCGCTCGCCCAGTGCCAGCTGTGCGCATCGCGGCCCAGCGACAGCGCAGCAAACATTGCCGCTAACAGAATAACCAGTCCGCCTAGCGCAAACCACTGCACGTGCTGA
Source organism: Kluyvera sp. CHPC 1.2972 (assembly GCF_036759925.1). Classification (NCBI taxonomy): domain Bacteria; kingdom Pseudomonadati; phylum Pseudomonadota; class Gammaproteobacteria; order Enterobacterales; family Enterobacteriaceae; genus Kluyvera; species Kluyvera sp. CHPC 1.2972. The sequence goes on from NZ_JAPKIB010000006.1 coordinate 54,691, forward strand.
CGTTCATTCGCCACGCTGTCGTTAGCGTTCATCGACGGTGCGCTCATGCTGCGCAGGCGCGGCAGCAGCCAAAGCAGCAGCGGCGCACCAATCAGTGCGGTCACGGAGCCGGTGGAGACTTCCATCCACACCCGGGTAAGCCAGAGGATTATCTGATCGGAGAGCCACAGAATCAGCGCGCCAATCAGCGGTGCCAGCATCAGGCGGGAGAGCAAGCGTCGTGCGCCCAGCATCTTCGCCAGCAGCGGAGCAAACAGGCCGATAAAGCCAATAATCCCTACCGCGTTGACGAGGAAGGCGCTGATAACGATCGCCAGCGTTAGCGCGCCCAGACGCGCCAGCGATAGCGCCAGCCCCAGGTTGCGGGCCACGCCGTCATCCAGCCCCATCAGCGTTAACGGGCGCAGCAGCAGCAGCGTGAGCATCACGCCACCCAGCAGCTGCGGCCAGAGACGTTGCACGATGCTCCAGTCGGTCTGGGTCAGCGTCCCGGTGCTCCACAGGAACATACTTTGCAGTTGGTCGTGATGGAAAATCACCATCAGCTGGTTTATCGCGCCGCAGTACAGGCTCACCACCAGCCCGGCCAGAATCAGCGTCACCGGCGAGAGGCGTTTGCCCCACGCCACGCCGAAGACCAGCGCACCGACGATGCAGGCCCCCGCCAGCGCAGCAAACTGCGAGGCCAGCACGCCAGGAATGGCCCACAGCGCGGTAATGGTCATCCCCAACTGCGCGCCGGTCGCCACGCCAAGCGTGGTTGGCTCAGCCAATGGGTTACGCAGCACCTGCTGGAACAGCACGCCCACCAGCCCCAGTCCGGCGCCGACCAGCAGTGAGATAGTCAGGCGAGGCAGCAGGCTGTAGTGGAACAGCATCTGATCGATGGCGTTAATATCCGGCTGGCGTATTGCCTGGAACCAGAGCGTGTGAGGCAGCGCAATGTTGAAGTTAAACCAGGTCAGCGCCAGCCCGACAATAAACAGCACCAGCAGTAACAGCGTGGCAAAAGGAGAGCGGGTCGTTTTCACGCTTTGCCTCCCAGTGCGTTATCAAGAATGCGAGCGAAGTTCATCGCCGACAGCGTCGCGCCGTAGAACCAGACCGCCGGAACGTTCTGCACCCGGTTCGCGCGGACAAACGGCATCGCCTGCCATAACGGTGTGGCAGCCAGCTGGCGCATATCAGCGGCATTACCGTGGTCAAAGCAGAGCACATCGACGTCTTTGTAGGCCGCCAGGCGGTCGATACCGACCACCGTGCTGCCCCAGAAGTTCGTCTCCCCCTGCCAGGCGTTCTTCACGCCCAGACGATCGAGGATCTCCTGGAAGAGGCAGTTCGGGCCAAACACCAGCATATGACGCGGATCGAGCAGCGACATGATCAGCACGGGGCGTTCGCCACGCGAGGCAAAGCGCGGCTTGAGGCTGTCGATGTAGGCATCAAACTCCGCCAGATGGCGATGAGCGACGTCCTGCTTATTGAGCAGTTCCGCCATCTCCAGCAGCGATCGCCGCGCCTGCTCCAGCGGCTGTTTGCCGTCGCTGAAGGCAAAGCTGCGCCCCGGCGCGATGCGGGCGAGGATCTTCGGTGAGGGGCCATAGCCCGCGGACCAGACCAGCATCGAGGGCTTCATCTGGGTCAGCAGTTCAAGATTGGGTTCGGTGCGCAGCCCCACGTCAATCACCGAGTCCGGCAGCACCGGTTCGTTGACCCACATGCGATAGTTGGGGATGTCCGCCACGCCGTAAGGGGTGACGCCTAGCGCCAGCATTAGCTCGACCGGCAGCCACTCCAGCGCCACGATACGTTCAGCGTTCACCGGCGCGGCCTGGGCTTTTTGCATCTGCCAGAGCAGCGGCGAGAGCGCCATCGCCGCCAGAAAACGGCGGCGGTTTATCAAATTCGAATCAGTCATCAATAGACAAAACTTACCGGTGCGGCACCGGCTGGATGCGGAAGAATACCCATTGGGATGCCGTAAATCTGCTCCAGCGTGTCGCTGCGCATCAGTTCGTCCGGCGAGCCCTGAGCAATCATTTCACCGCCGCGAAGCGCCACCAGATAGTCACAGTAGCGCGCCGCCATGTTGATATCGTGCAGAACGGCAACCACCGTCAGGCCACGCTGCTGGCTTAAGCGGTGCACCAGCGCCAGCACGTCAACCTGATGGGCTATATCGAGCGCCGAGGTTGGCTCGTCGAGCAGCAGGCAGCGGCTATCCTGCGCCACCAGCATGGCAATCCACGCGCGCTGACGTTCGCCGCCGGAGAGGCTATCGACCAGGCGATGTGCTAACGGCTTCAGCCCTACGAGGGAGATGGCTTCCTCGACCTTTTCACGATCGGCAACGCCGAAACGGCCCAGCGCACCGTGCCACGGGTAGCGACCAATGGCGACGAGTTCACGCACGGTCATCCCTTCTGCAGGCGGCAGCTGCTGCGGCAGATAGGCAACCTTACGGGCAAAAGCTTTGCTGTTCCAGCTCGCCAGCGGCTGGCCGTCCAGTAGGATCTCGCCTTCCGACGGAGCCTGATGGCGGCCAAGCATTTTCAGCAGCGTAGACTTGCCCGAGCCGTTATGACCGATAAGGCCGGTCACTTTGCCTGCGGGAAACGTTAAGGAGAGAGGATGAAGAAGCGTACGGCCTGGAACGCGAAAAACGACCTGTTCCAGAGAAAAGGTCGTATCAGAATGAGTTGTCTTGTCCTGCATAACCGTCAACATGTTAAAGAGCGCGGAAAATCCGCGCTCTGGAGGTGGTTAGAAACGGAACGTTGCGGTAGCAACAACCTGGCGCTCAGCGCCCCAGTAGCACGCGTATTCGCTGTAGCAGCTGGAGACGTATTCACGGTTGAACAGGTTATTGACGTTAACGGCAATGGATGAACCCGGCAGGCCTACGCGCGCCAGATCGTATTTAACCATCGCATCGGCAACGGTATAGCCGCCTACGCTAAACTGCTCGTTTTTCTTGCCAGTCGTGGTATCGCTTTTGTAGTAGCTGACGGTAGAGCCCGTATAACGAACGCCAGCACCAAAGGTCAGGCCACTCAGAGCGGTATCGTAGAAGGTATAATCCGTCCACAGAGAAGCCTGATTACGCGGTACTTCCGCCGGGCGTTGACCATTGAAGGTTGTGTCATTCGTGTATTCAGCATCGGTATAACTGTACGCAGCCGTCACGTTGACGTTTTCATTCACCGCCGCTTTGGCTTCGAGTTCAAAACCGCGAGAACGAATTTCACCTGTCTGAATGCTGAACCCTGCGTTATTCGGATCCGCCGTCAGGTTTTTATTTTTGGTCAACTGATAAACCGCACCCGTAATGACGACCGGCATGTCTTTCGGTACATACTTCACGCCCGTTTCATATTGCTTGCCACGAGACGGATCGAAAGGCTGCCCAGCTTTGGTTGAACCGGATGTTGGTTCAAAGGATTCGCTGTAGCTAAAGTATGGTGAAACTCCATTATCAAACAGGTAGTTAATACCACCTCGCCAGGTAAATTGCTGGTCGTGATTCATCGCTTCAGAACCAGTAGTACGAGTCAAGGTCGACGTTTTCGCGTAGTCATAACGACCACCTAACGTCAGCACCCATTTGTCCCATTCCATCTGATCTTGAGCGTACAGGCCCGTCTGCTCCATGCGGTTCAGTACCTGATACTTCGCATAAGGACCGCTCACATTGATATTCGGGTTGCCGTACTGCGGGTTCTGCATATCGATTGGATCGGCAGAACCGTAAAGTGCGTCAACGTCATTACGCATGCGTGAGTAGTCCACGCCCGTCAGCAGCGTATGGTCAACATCACCAGTAGCAAAGTTCGACTGCAACTGAGTATCGACGGAGAAGGCGTTCATATCTTCATCAGAACGAACGTACTGACGGTTAATTTTACCCGCACCATCGTAGCCATAACCATAGACTGAGCGATACAGGGTTTTCACCTGATCGTAGCGCAGGTTCTGGCGTACGGTGAAGGTGTCGTTAAATTCGTGAGAGAAGCTGTAGCCCACCATCTGCTGGCGGCGCTGCATTTTGTTATCTCTCTCGCCTTCGTTGAAGTCGGTCGGCAGCTTGTGAGAATTGCCGTTCGCATCAACATAAGGAACCACCGTACCTTCACGCGGCAGCCAGCCGTAGTAACCCTCATCCGGATCGCTCTGGAAGTTGCTCAGGAAGGTGAAGTCAGTTTTATCATCCGGTCGCCAGCTAAAGGACGGTGCAACGGCATAACGGCTCGACTTCGCCATATCCTGTTGCGCATCCTGGCTACGGCCTAAACCGGTCAGGCGGTAAGACCACACGCCTGCATCATCAATCGCATCACTAAAGTCAAAACCGGTCTGCCAGAGGTTATCTGTGCCCATTTTGAATTGAATTTCACGCAGCGGTTCAGTGGTCGGGCGCTTGCTGACCATGCTGACAATACCGCCAGGGTTGCTGTTGCCGTACAGCACGGAGGTTGGTCCGCGCATCACTTCTACGCGTTCAAGGAAATACGGATCTACTGAGACTTCGGAGTAGTTGTTGCCCTGCAACTTCATGCCATCCAGGTACTGGTTCGTGTTCACGGTACTGGAGGTGGTGAAGCCACGGATAGTCACAACGTCATAGGTTGTTGAACTACCGCGAGTCGCAAATACGCTAGGCGTGTACGCCATCGCTTCTTTAACGGTCGTCGGCTGATGGATATCCATCTCCTGACGGGTAATCACCGAAACAGACTGAGGAGTCTTCTCAATCGGGGTATCGGTCTTAGTTGCCGTTGCTGAACGCTTCGCCGCAATCGTAGGAGCCGGGCCCCAGGCACTTTCCTGAGCCGCCGGAGCTGCGGTAACGGTGATGGTTTCTTCTTTAGGTTGTTCTGCTGCCTGTGCATATACAGACATGCCGCTAACCGCCGTGGCTACTACAACTGCGAGTTTACGCAGTGAGTGGGTTGGCTGAGCAGTTTTTAGACGCGCCATTGGTATATCTCTGATGAAGTGAATGATAACGTAAACGAGAATTATTATTATAACGATGGGAATAATAGGTCATGCATTGGACGCATAGCAAGCGATATAAGTCCCTACCAGAATTAAGGGGTTAAGAATTAAACAGATGAAAAAGCGACGTTAAGGAAAAGAAAAAACTTAGGGATAAAAAAAGCCTCTGCGCAACGCAGAGGCTTAGTGCTAATACGGTACGGGGTGGGGGGTACCGAGCCATCCCGGAGTCGACGTAAACGCCTCGTCCGGGCTACAACATCGGCTGTAGTCCAGACGAACGAAGTGACGCCGGGGTTGGCACCGATCCCATCAGGGCGGTATTAATTCCCGCCGAACATATCCTTAATCCAGCCTGCTACGCCATCGCTGTCTTTCTTCTCCTGTGCCGGCGGCTGCTGTTGCTGCTGCTGAGGCTGTGAAGAGGAAGAGTCAAACGGGTTCGCTGACTGCTGCTGCTCGATAGCCTGCTGGCTCTGCTGGCAGAGTGAATCCGGGTCGGTAGTCCAGACCGGCAGCATACGGGTGCCACCGCCGCCGCAGACGAAGTTACCGCCGTCGTCGACACCCATGTTCACCACATCTTCCGGCGGCGTCAGATCCAGCGCGATAGGCGACTGGGTCTCCAGATAACGCTGGTAGATAGACATCGCACCGCTGGCGCCGTAGAGCTTGGTCGGCTGGTTATTATCGCGACCTACCCAGGTGATCACCACTTCACGGCCGTCAATCCCGGCAAACCAGGTATCGACGTTGTTGTTGGTGGTCCCGGTTTTCCCTGCCAGATGCAGGTTCGGGTATTTCGCGCCCAGCTGACGGCCAGTACCACGCTGCACAACCTGCTGCATGGTCCACAACGTCAGATAAGCCGCCTGCGCCGGAACGGCACGTTCCGCCTGCGGATAGCTCTGGTACAGCACGGTACCGTCTTCCGCAATCACCGAACGCAGCGCCGACAATGGCGCGCGGTTACCGCCGCTGGCGATGGTCTGGAACGCCTGCGCCACTTCAATCGGCGTCAGGTTCAGCGCCCCCAGCAGCATCGCTGGCACGGCGTTGAGCTGATCTTTCGGCGCACCCAGCTTCAGCCAGGTGTCGGTGACCGCTGGCAGGCCCAGCGCCATACCGAGGTTAACGGTCGGCACGTTCATGGAACGCGTCAGCGCATCCACCAGCATCACCTGACCGCTGTAGCGACGATCATCGTTCTGCGGTGACCACACCTGACCATTCGGCTGACGCAGCGCAATTGGCGCATCGGCAATCCAGGTATTCAGGCGGTACTGGTTCGGCTGGCTTAAGGCCGTCAGATAGGTCGCCGGTTTTGCCAGAGAACCAATCGAACGACGTGCCTGCATGGCACGGTTGTAGCCCGCAAACTGCGGTTCAGCGCCGCCAACCATCGCGCGCACTTCGCCGCTGAAGCGGTCAACCACCACCATCGCGGTTTCAAGGTCGCTCAGCTTACGCTGTTTCTTCAGTACCGGAATGCCGTCGGTCGCCGCTTTTTCTGCGGCATCCTGCGCCACCGAGTCGAAGGTGGTAAAGATCTTCACGCCGGAGAGATCTTTCACCTTATCGCCCAGCTTCGCCTGCAGCTCCTGACGCACCATCTGCATAAATGCAGGCTGCGGTGAAATCACCCCACCGCGCGGCTGCACGCCCAACGGACGCGCGCTCAGCATGTCGTACAGTTCCTGATCGATAACCTTCTGCTGTTGCAGCAGGCGCAGAACCAGATTACGACGCTCCAGCGCCAGTTTCGGGTTACGCCACGGGTTGTAGACCGAGGCCCCTTTCACCATGCCCACCAGCAGTGCCTGTTGGTCAAGGCTCAGCTCTTCTACCGGACGACCGAAGTAGTAGAGGCTCGCCAGCGGGAAGCCGCGGATTTCATTGTCGCCGCTCTGACCGAGGTAGACCTCGTTCATATACAGCTCAAGAATGCGGTCTTTGCTGTAGCGGGCGTCCATGATCAGCGCCATGTAGGCTTCGTTCGCCTTACGCCAGTAAGAACGTTCGCTGGAAAGGAACAGGTTCTTCACCAGCTGCTGGGTCAGCGTACTCGCCCCCTGCACCGTTCTTCCGGCTGTCAGGTTCGCCAGCACCGCACGGCCCATCGAGTAGAAGCTGATACCATCATGCTCGTAGAAGTGACGGTCTTCGGTGGCGATCAGCGTATCGATCAGCAGATCCGGGAAACCACTGCGCGGCACAAACAGACGCTGCTCGCCGTTTGGCGAGGACATCATGGTGATAAGGCGCGGGTCGAGACGGAAGAAGCCGAACTGGCGGTTGCTGTCCAGGTTCTCGATAGTTTCCAGGTGATCGCCATCAAAGGTCAGACGCGCGCGCACCTGCCCTTCTTTACTGTCCGGGAAATCGAACGGGCGACGGATCATCTCAATGCTGTTGGCCTGCACGGTAAATTCACCAGGCCGCGTCATCGCCGTCACCTGGCGATACTGGGTCGCCGTCAGCAGCTGCACCATCTCTTTTTTGCTAATCGGCATATCCGGCTCAAGGCTCACCATGCGGCCATAGACTGCCGCTGGCAGCTGCCAGACTTTACCGTCGATGCGGCTACGGATTTTTTGGTCCAGGTACACGCCGTAAATGGCCATCAGCACGGCAAAAACGATGCCGAGTTTTACCAGGAACCAGAACCAGCGGTGTTTGCCGCGCGGTTTTTTCCCTTTTCCGCCGCCTTTACGCGAGCGCGGTTTTTCATCATCGTAGCCATCATCATCATAATCGTCGTCATACTCATCGTCTCTGAGCTGTCGACGGCTTACCTTTTGCTTTGCCGGACGTGCAGGCTTGCCTTTACGTCCAATCGGCTCGCGGTCATTCCCCGCCATGCTTTCTCTCCGCAACATTCAGGCATAAAGGCCTGATTCTCAATTCTTCTGCCACGGGACAGAAGAAGATATCTCTCAATTTTACGCAGTTTTTCCCCGGCGTCGCATTCGCTCGGCCGGGCTACGTTTTGATGTAGCCCGGCCGAGCGTAGCGACGCCGGGAACTGCGCCATCACGAATACTTTTTCGTCCGCCGCGTCGGCGCGGTGTTTGCCGGATCGTCCGGCCAGACGTGCTTCGGATAACGCCCTTTCATCTCTTTTTGCACTTCCCGATACGCCCCTTGCCAGAACGCGCTTAAATCACGCGTGATCTGCAACGGACGCTGCGCCGGTGAGAGCAGTTCCAACACCAGCGCAACTCGCCCTTCAGCGATAGTCGGCGTGCTGGCCTCACCAAACATCTCCTGCATACGCACCGCCAAAGCCGGAGGGTTTTCATCATCATAACGGATGGCGATTCGACTTCCAGTGGGCACAGTGTAATGAGTTGGCAGCAAACTCACCAGACGTTGTCGTAATGACCAGGGCAACCATTCCAGCAGCGCCTGATGAACATCCAGCGATTTCAATCCGCGCAACGAGTGAACGCCACTCATGTGCGGTAGCAACCAGCTCTCCAGGGCCGCCAGCAGCGAGGCGTCATCCACCGCAGGCCACGCATCTTCCGGCAGCCAGCGCGCAGCGCACTGTAGACGCAAGCGTAGCTGTTCCGCTTCGTTCGTCCAGTTGAGTACGCTTAACCCTTTCTCGCGAATGCCGGTGAGCATCGCCCGGTGCAGCTCCTCTTCCGACGGTTTCGCCAGCGGGCGCACGCTCAGCGTTAACTGCCCAATCTGGCTACGACGCAACGCTTTCAGCGTGCCCTGAGTATCATCCCACTCGATAGTGTCAGATTGTTGAATCAGCTGCGGACAGCGCGCCACCAGCGCATCAATATCCAGCGCACAGGCCTGCAAGATTCGCGCATCCGGCGAGGCATTGCCCTGTAGCAGCAGCGGCGCAATCAGCCATTCGTGGCGATTCAGCGCATCGTCGGCGTCTAGCATCGCCCCCATGCCGTTGGCGAGCTGATAGCGTCCTTCCTGTCCGCGTCGGCGTGCGATGCGGTCGGGGAAGCCCTGCGCCAACAGCGCGGGAATCGCGTCGCTGTCAGGCTGCCCTGCACGGCGATTAAGCCGCTTACAAAGCTGTTGGCTTCGCTGCTGCCACTGCCCCTGCGAACGGGTAAAGGCTTGCATCAAATCGCCGCTGCCGCCGCGCGGAGGCTCTTCCAGAATGGCTGCCAGCCGCGCCGCCGTAGCCACGTCATCGTCGCTATCCGCCGCCACCAGCATCGCGGCAAGACGCGGGTCGTTCCCCAGCGCAGCCATTTTCTGCCCTTTCGCCGTTAAGCGCTCATCGGCCAACGCGCCAAGCTGCGTCAGCAGGCGACGCGCCGCCGCCAGGTTCACCGCGGGAGGCGTATCCAGCCAGCAGAGCTGCGATGGGTCGTTACAGCCCCACTGCAAGAGTTCGAGCAGCAGCGACGAGAGATCGCTTTGCAATATTTCCGCTTCACTCTGCGCCGCTGCACGCTCGGCCTGATCTTTTGCCAGCAGGTGCACACACACGCCGGGCTCCAGACGCCCTGCACGCCCGGCTCGTTGGGTCATCGAGGCCTGGCTTATGCGCTGAGTTATCAGCCGTGTCAGCCCGCTACGTACGTCAAAACGCGCCACGCGTTCCTGCGCGCTGTCAACCACCAGGCGAATACCTTCGATGGTCAGACTGGTTTCGGCAATATTGGTTGCCAGCACGACCTTCCGCTTGCCTGATGGGGCGGGAAGAATGGCCTGACGCTGTTCGCTGAGCGGCAGCGCGCCATATAAAGGGCAGAGCAGGACGTCGTCGGCTACACGCTCCGCCAGATGATTCTGCACCCGCTGAATTTCGCCAACCCCCGGTAAAAACAGCAGCAGCGAGCCGCTTTCATGACGCAACAACTCCGCTGTCGCCATAGCCACCGCCTCATCAAAACGCTGGTGCGCAGGCAGCGACTGATAGCGACGATCCACCGGAAACGCGCGACCTTCGGAGATAACCACCGGTGCATCCGGGAGCAGATGCTGCAGCTTGTCATTATCAAGGGTGGCCGACATGATCAGCAGCTTGAGGTCATCACGAAGCCCCTGCTGAACGTCCAGCAGCAGCGCCAGCGCGAGGTCGGCCTGTAGGCTACGTTCGTGAAATTCATCAAGGATCACCAGCCCCACGCCCGACAGTTCGGGATCGTGCTGGATCATACGCGTCAGGATCCCTTCGGTCACGACCTCTAACTGGGTAGTCGGCCCCACGCAGGTTTCCGCACGCATACGGTAGCCGACCGTTTCTCCCGGCTTCTCACCCAGCAGTTCCGCCAGGCGCTGTGCTACATTGCGGGCCGCCAGACGGCGTGGCTCCAGCAGTAAAATGCGCCCATTGATGCCGCCGTCGCGTAAAATTTGCAGCGGCAGCCAGGTGGATTTACCCGCACCCGTTGGCGCGTTCAGCAGCACCTGCGGCGATTGCTGTAAGGCATGAAGGAGTTCAGGAAGGATGCTTGCGACCGGCAACAGGGACACGAATGGCTCCAGAGGGTTAACATTAAACGGCGGACATTGTAGCATCGCCTCAATTCATAACCGAGTCCCCACCATGTCAGAGTCAAAAAGGCTGTTTTTCGCCGTTGAGATCCCAAAGCCCATCCAAAAGCAGCTGGTGCAGTGGCGCGCCGATAATTTTGCCGACGACGCTGGTGTCCCCGTGGTTGCCGCCAATCTGCATGTCACACTGGCGTTTCTGGGCGAGGTAAGCGAGGAGAAACAGCGGGCGCTAGCCGCCATGGCCGGGCGTATTCGCCAGCCCGGTTTTACGCTGAATCTGGATGATGCCGGGCAGTGGCTGCGCTCGCGCGTGGTGTGGCTCGGCACGCGCCAACCGCCACGCGGGCTGCTGCAGCTCGCCAATATGCTTCGCGCTCAGGCCGCCCGCAGCGGCTGTTACCAAAGCCCGCAGCCGTTTCACCCGCACCTGACGCTGCTGCGCAACGCCGCGCAGGCAGTCCCCATTCCCGCCCCTGGTTTTCTCTGGACGTTTCCAGTGACCGAATTTGTGCTGTATGAATCACGCTTTGTCCGGGGACGCACAAAATACACGCCATTACAGCGCTGGACGCTCAGCGAATCATAATAAGGAAAACGTATGAAGTTTACGCCGCCGCTCAAGCACGCCACGCTGATTCAACGCTACAAACGCTTTCTCGCCGATGTCGTCACCCCCGAAGGTGAAACCTTCACGCTGCACTGTCCCAATACCGGTGCAATGACCGGTTGCGCGACGCCAGGTGACACCGTCTGGTATTCCACTTCAGAAAATACTAAACGAAAATATTCACATACGTGGGAATTAACGCAAACCCAGCAAGGGGCATTTATCTGCGTCAACACGCTGCGAGCAAACACCCTGGCAAAAGAGGCGATTCTGGCGCAACGTCTTCCCGAACTCACCGGCTACAACACCCTGAAAACCGAAGTGAAATACGGTGAAGAAAACAGCAGAATTGACATCATGTTACAGGCAGATGATCGTCCCAACTGCTATATTGAAGTGAAGTCAGTCACACTTGCGGAAAATGAATTTGGTTACTTTCCGGATGCGGTGACCGTGCGCGGACAGAAGCATTTACGCGAGCTGATGGGCGTTGTCGCCAGGGGCGAACGCGCTGTTTTACTGTTTACTATCTTGCACTCAGCCATTGAATATTTCTCTCCTGCACACCATATTGATGCTAAATACGCAGAGTTACTCATTGAAGCAAAGAGAAAGGGGGTAGAGATTTTGGCTTATAAAGCGGAACTTTCTGCCGATAATATGACTCTGATATCGCCGTTACCCATTGCGTTATCACCGGGGGTATCTGCATAGAAAGTGTTCGGGCTGCGGCGCAAATACGCTTTTCTTCACAGCATTGTCAAGTGTTACGTTTAGATAATTGCCATGTGGAAAAGCATCTGTTATTTATAGCGGCCTGATTTTTCCCCCGAACACGGGGATCGATAGTGCGTGTTAAGGAGAAGCAACATGCAAGAAGGGCAAAACCGTAAAACATCGTCCCTGAGTATTCTGTCCATCGCAGGGGTGGAGCCGTACCAGGTGAAACCGGGCGAAGAGTATATGAACGAAGCCCAGCTGGCGCACTTCCGACGTATTCTTGAAGCATGGCGTAATCAACTTAGGGATGAAGTCGATCGCACCGTTACTCACATGCAGGACGAAGCAGCAAACTTCCCTGACCCGGTAGACCGTGCCGCGCAGGAAGAAGAGTTCAGCCTCGAACTGCGTAACCGCGATCGTGAACGTAAACTGATCAAAAAGATCGAGAAGACGTTGAAAAAAGTCGAAGATGAAGATTTCGGCTATTGCGAATCCTGCGGCGTAGAAATTGGTATCCGTCGTCTGGAAGCGCGCCCAACGGCCGACCTGTGCATTGACTGCAAAACGCTGGCAGAAATCCGCGAAAAGCAGATGGCAGGTTGATAGAACGCTAACGCTCTCACTTCAAGGCGGGAATCTCTCCCGCCTTGTTGTTTTTTTATTGCTATAAACATGTCAACACAACCCTATATTGGGCGCTTTGCCCCTTCCCCTTCCGGTGAACTGCATTTTGGTTCGCTGATTGCCGCACTGGGAAGCTATCTACAAGCTCGTGCTCAGCAGGGTATCTGGCGAGTTCGCATCGAAGATATCGATCCACCTCGTGAAGTTCCCGGTGCTGCAGCCACTATTTTGCATCAGCTGGAACATTACGGCCTGCATTGGGACGGCGACGTTCTCTGGCAGTCGCAGCGGCATGATGCCTATCGTGAAGCCCTCGCGTGGCTGAAAAGCCAGAACCTGTGCTACTACTGCACCTGCACTCGCGCGCGCATCCAGAGCATTGGTGGCACTTACGATGGCCACTGCCGTGACCTCAACCACGGCCCTGAGAACGCAGCCCTTCGCCTACGCCAGACGCATCCGGTGACCGAATTCACCGACCTGTTGCGCGGCACGATCAAGGCCGACGAACATCTTGCCCGTGAAGATTTCATTATTCATCGTCGTGATGGTTTGTTTGCCTATAATCTCGCGGTGGTGGTCGATGATCAGTTTCAGGGGGTCACCGAAATCGTTCGCGGCGCGGATTTGATTGAACCCACCGTGCGACAGATTTCGCTCTACCAGCAGTTTGGCTGGCAGGCGCCGGACTATATTCATCTGCCGCTGGCATTGAATGAAGAAGGTGCTAAACTTTCGAAGCAAAATCATGCACCTGCCCTACCAACCGGCGATCCTCGTCCCGTCCTTATCGAGGCGCTACGCTTTCTAGGCCAGGATATTCCGGCGCAATGGCAGGATTTCAACACGGCAGAATTACTGCGTAATGCCGTCACAAAATGGTCTCTGACCAAAGTGCCTGAAATGGTGAAGATCAATCCGCCATTCTCAAATGCGTTATGCTGAGCTATGATTAGTCGCTATTTTTTTGTCCCAAAGTCAGATATTACCGAGGTGCACCATTTTTACCCGAGTCGCTAATTTTTGCCGCAAGGTGCTGAGCCGTGAGGAGAGCGAGGCTGAAAACGCCGTCGCTAAACCTGCTATGACTGTTATTCCGCGCGAGCAGCACGCTATTTCACGCAAAGATATCAGCGAGAACGCCCTCAAGGTTCTTTATCGTCTGAACAAAGCAGGCTACGAGTCTTACCTCGTTGGCGGCGGCGTTCGTGACCTGCTGCTAGGCAAAAAACCCAAAGATTTCGACGTGACCACCAGCGCCACGCCTGACCAGGTTCGCAAGTTGTTCCGCAACTGCCGCCTGGTCGGTCGCCGCTTCCGTCTGGCACACGTCATGTTCGGCCCTGAAATTATCGAAGTCGCCACCTTCCGTGGTCACCACGAAGACGGCCAGTCCGACCGTGCCACCTCACAGCGTGGACAAAACGGCATGCTGCTGCGTGATAACATTTTCGGTTCCATCGAAGAAGATGCCCAGCGCCGCGACTTCACCATTAACAGCCTGTACTACAGCGTGGCGGACTTCACCGTTCGTGACTACGTTGGCGGTATGCAGGATCTGATTGACGGCGTGATCCGCCTGATTGGAGACCCGGAAACCCGCTACCGCGAAGACCCGGTGCGTATGCTGCGCGCCGTGCGTTTTGCCGCGAAGCTGGATATGCGCATCAGCCCGGAAACCGCTGAACCTATTCCACGTCTAGCAACCTTGATGAACGACGTGCCGCCGGCGCGCCTGTTCGAAGAAGCGCTTAAACTGCTGCAGGCAGGCTACGGCTTCGAAACCTATAAGCTGCTGCGCGAATACAATCTGTTCCAGCCGCTGTTCCCGACCATCACCCGCTACTTCACTGAAGACGGCGATAGCCCGATGGAACGCATCATCTCCCAGGTGCTGAAGAACACCGATACCCGCATTCATAACGATATGCGCGTTAACCCGGCGTTCCTGTTCGCCGCGATGTTCTGGTATCCGCTGCTGGAGATGGCGCAGAAAATCGCTCAGGAGAGCGGGCTGGCCTATTACGATGCCTTCGCGCTGGCCATGAACGAGGTGCTGGATGAAGCCTGCCGTTCGCTGGCGATTCCAAAACGTATTACCACGCTGGTGCGTGATATCTGGCAGCTGCAGCTGCGGATGTCCCGTCGTCAGGGTAAACGCGCCTGGAAGCTGATGGAGCATCCAAAATTCCGTGCTGCCTACGATCTCCTTGCCCTGCGTGCCGAAGCCGAGCACAACGGCGAGCTGCAGCGTCTGACCCAATGGTGGGGCAAGTTCCAGGTGGTTGCACCACCGGCACAAAAAGATATGCTCAATGAACTGGGCGATGAACCCGATACCCGCCGTCGTCACCGCCGTCCGCGCAAACGCGCACCGCGCCGTGAGGGCAGTGCGTGACCGTCGCTTATATCGCCATCGGCAGCAACCTCGCCTCTCCGCTGGAGCAGGTGAACGCTGCCGTTGAGGCACTCGGTGCGATCCCGGAAAGCCGGGTCGTTGCCGTCTCCGCGTTCTACCGTACGCCACCGCTCGGCCCTCAGGATCAGCCTGATTACCTGAACGCCGCCGTGGCGCTGGAAACCACGCTCGCCGCCGATGTGCTGCTCAGCCATACCCAGCGTATCGAGCTGCAGCAGGGGCGTCAGCGCAAAGCCGAACGCTGGGGGCCGCGGACCCTCGATTTAGACATCATGCTGTTTGGTCAGGATATTATTCATACCGATAATCTGACCGTCCCACACTATGACATGTACAACCGCGGCTTTATGCTGTGGCCGCTGTTCGAAATTGCCCCAACGCTTATCTTCCCGGATGGTGTCAGCCTGCGTCAGCGCCTTGATGTACTGGCGGAAAACTGCCCAGCGCGCTGGTAGCGCGCCCTCCTTTTTTAGCGATCCCTGCGCTACCTGGTATCGTTTGCCTAAAGTCATTGCCCCCCCGATTTCGGCTGTTAGAATGCCGGGTAATACGATCTTACCATCAGGGATTATTATGAAACCGACCACCATCGCTTTATTGCAGAAATGCAAACAAGAGAAAAAACGCTTCGCGACCATCACGGCATACGACTACAGCTTTGCCAAACTGTTCGCAGATGAAGGTATCAACGTGATGCTGGTTGGCGACTCTCTTGGCATGACCGTGCAGGGCCACGATTCCACGCTGCCGGTGACCGTTGAAGACATCGCCTACCACACCCGCGCCGTTCGTCGCGGCGCGCCACACTGCCTGCTGCTGTCCGATCTGCCGTTTATGGCCTACGCCACGCCGGAACAGGCGTTTGAAAACGCCGCAGCGGTCATGCGTGCTGGCGCCAATATGGTCAAGATTGAAGGCGGCGCCTGGCTGGTTGATACCGTGAAAATGCTGACCGACCGCGCCGTACCGGTATGCGGTCACCTGGGGCTGACGCCACAGTCGGTCAACATCTTCGGTGGCTATAAGGTACAGGGGCGCGGTGACGCGGGTCAGGTTCTGCTCGACGATGCGCTGGCGCTGGAAGCCGCAGGCGCGCAGCTGCTGGTGCTGGAGTGCGTACCGGTTGAGCTGGCAAAACGCATCACCGAAGCGCTGGCGATTCCGGTTATCGGCATCGGTGCTGGCAACGTCACCGACGGGCAGATCCTCGTGATGCACGATGCGTTCGGCATCACCGGCGGCCATATTCCTAAATTTGCCAAAAACTTCCTCGCCGAAGCGGGCGACATGCGCGCCGCGGTACGGCAGTATATGGCGGAAGTCGAGTCCGGGGCGTATCCGGGCGAAGAACATAGTTTCCATTAAGGAGTCATGTTGTGCTGATTATTGAAACCCTGCCGCTGCTGCGCCAGCATATCCGTCGTCTGCGTCAGGAAGGTAAGCGCGTTGCGCTGGTTCCCACCATGGGTAACCTGCACGACGGCCATATGACGCTGGTTGAAGAAGCCAAAACCCGTGCGGACGTAGTGGTAGTCAGCATCTTCGTTAACCCGATGCAGTTCGACCGTGTCGAGGACCTGGCGCGCTACCCGCGTACGCTGCAGGAAGACTGCGAGAAGCTGAACAAACGTAAAGTCGATTTCGTTTTTGCGCCGTCGGAAGCGGAAATCTATCCGCAGGGTACCGAAAGCCAGACCTTCGTCGACGTACCGGGCCTCTCAACCATGCTGGAAGGCGCAAGCCGTCCGGGACACTTCCGCGGCGTCTCGACCATCGTCAGCAAGCTGCTCAACCTGATCCAGCCGGATATCGCCTGTTTCGGTGAGAAAGACTTCCAGCAGCTAGCGTTGATCCGCAAGATGGTGGCCGACCTTGGCTACGACATTGAGATCGTCGGCGTGCCGATTATCCGCGCCAAAGACGGTCTGGCACTCAGTTCCCGCAACGGTTACCTCACCGCCGAGCAGCGTAAAATCGCGCCGGGCCTGTACAAGGTGATGAGCCGCGTGGCGGAAAAACTGAAGGCCGGTGAGCGTGACCAGGGAGAGATGATTGCTATCGCCGAGCAGGAGCTGAACGAGAAAGGCTTCCGCGCCGATGATATCCAGATTCGCGACGCGGATACCCTGCTCGACCTGACCGACAGCAGCAAACGCGCGGTGATCCTGATGGCGGCATGGCTGGGCCAAGCGCGTCTGATTGATAACCAGAGCGTGGATCTGTAGTTTTCGTGCCTTTCCCGGCGGCGCTTCGCTTGGCCGGGCTACCAGATTGTAGCCCGGCCAAGCGAAGCGCCGCCGGGGGACATTCTGCAAGACAATACCGTTTGCAGCAGGTTATGCGTGACGATGCGCAATTAATCGTAAGCAAGGTTAATCGCATATGGACACCTGGTATAAATCGGGCAATACTGCCTGCGAAATTTCTCAAAGCAGTCGCGAACTGCTTTGTTTCCGTTAAGAATTAAAGGTAGACGCTATGATTCGCACAATGCTGCAGGGCAAACTCCACCGCGTGAAAGTGACGCATGCTGACCTGCACTATGAAGGCTCCTGCGCGATTGACCAGGACTTCCTCGACGCCGCCGGTATTCTGGAAAACGAAGCCATTGATATCTGGAACGTGAACAACGGCAAGCGTTTCTCCACCTACGCCATCGCGGCTGAACGCGGTTCTAAAATCATCTCCGTCAACGGCGCTGCGGCGCACAACGCTGACGTAGGCGACATCGTCATCATCGCGAGCTTCGTGACCATGAGTGATGAAGAAGCCCGTACCTGGCGCCCGAACGTAGCTTACTTCGAAGGCGACAACGAGATGAAACGCACCGCGAAAGCCATCCCGGTTCAGGTTGCGTAATACCGAGCGCTCCGTCACGGCGGAGCGCTTGTTTATCCCTGCGGTTGGTTGCTGATTAACCGCGACATCGTTTCCAGCGAATCCGTCCGCAGAATATACAGACGCTTCAACAGCATCGGATTATCCCCCGGCTTCACCTTCCCTTTCACCGTCGTCACTGCCAGATGAAAACCGGCATCGCCCGCCGCCTGTATCGCCGTCGCGTTATAGCCGCCAAACGGGTATGACAGGTACAGCACGTGCGGATTGAACTGCGACAATGCCCGTCGCGAGTGCGCAAAATCAAACAGGATATTGTGATAGCTACGGCTCAGCAGAATTGGCCGACGCAGCGCATCCACCCGGTGCAGGAAATGGGTGTGTGACTGGAAATCAAAGACGTCTTTAATCTCCTCCAGTTCGGAAACGCTCATAAATTGCAGCGACTTCGGCGCCCACTTCTGCGGGTGACGCTTAATACGCGAGGTGATAATAAACGCCGTGGCTTTAAAACCGTACTGCTTGAGTATCGGGTAGGCGTAGCGACTAACCGACTTCAGCCCATCATCGAAGGTAATCACCACCGCACGAGCAGGTAAATTGGTACGGTTATGGACGTAATCCTCAAGCTGATACATGGTCAGCGTGGTATAGCCCATATCGCGCAGCCAGGTCATCTGGTTGCTAAAGGCGCGTACCGAAGTCGTGGTAGAGGTATGACGAAAACGGGTGTTCTCTTCATCGCGCAGAATATGGTGATAGGTGATGACCGGAATGCCGTTATCCACCTGAGCGTCCAGCGCGCTGATATAGGCCAGACGTTCACCAATGCGAATCTGATACCAGGTCTGATTGAGGCGGTCTTTCAGCTTGTTGATAACCGGATAGCGCAAGTTCTCCGCCAGCGTACCAAACGGCGCGCTGCCAATATCCGGGGCGTTGTAGACAGGCGTATCTTTCCAGGTGACCAGGTTCTGATTGCTCAGCGGCTTGTTTAAATCGCCCAGCCCATCTTCAACGCGCTGCTTCCCCTGTACCGGCTCAAGGTGCCCCTTATCGATAAAGCCTTTACCGAAGCCGAAGCTAAAGGTGTAGTAATCTTCCACGTCCGGCTCAATGGCGATGATTTGCCCGGCACGCAGGTTGCCGACGGTCATGGTTTTATTGCCGATACGTGCCCAGATAGCGGCGTCTTCCGTCGTCTGCATATAACGCGTTGGCAGCGCGGCAGCGACGCTACCGGCGAGGAAAAACAGCAGGAAAACAACCGAACGTATAGCCATGAGCAGTAACCGAAGCGGGAAACGACTCTACTATTGTAACAAAAGCTACATCAATACCAATGTTTAAGACTCATACAGATCATGTAGTAGAACAAACGGCGGATTTTTCTGCTGCTGATGCCACAGGCTGGTTACTCCGGGCGAACCCAGCGCCACAATGCGCTCACAAAAGTCACTGCTGCTGAGGGAATCCCGCAGAGGAATCATTTGCTCGATTAATGAATAATGGATGCCCGCGATCACTTCGCAACCGCTGTGCTTATGGCTCATCAGCGCCGCCACGCGATAGGGAGCGGCGCCCGCGCTATCGGTGAGAAAGATAACCCCGTCGCCGGAATCGGTCTGATGCAGCGCGTCGCACATCATGCGGCTGAGCATATTTGAGCTCTGGCCTCGCCAGTAATTGACTGCCCGGCACTGTGGCAGCGGTCCATATTTTTTTTCCAGACGATCAAGCAATTCCTGTGCTTTGTCGTCATGGCAGGAAATGACCCAACCTAACATCGCTTACCTCCTTAGCAGGCAAGCAGTTTAGCCGAGCAATCAATAAATAGGGGTGATGACTGTCAAAGAACGGTTCCCGGCAGGTTTACCTGCCGGGAAATGCAGCACGATTAGCTGCGCAGGCCGCGGCCGCGCTGGATGAGATACCAGCACAGCAGGTAAAACGCCGCGATGAACACCACCAGCACGCCAAACGTGGTGACCAGCGGGACATCGTTAATGCCGAGGAAGCCGTAGCGGAAGCCGCTAATCATGTAGACGATCGGGTTCAGGTGCGACAGCCCCTGCCAGAACGGCGGCAGCAGCGTCAGCGAATAGAACACCCCGCCGAGGTAGGTCAGCGGCGTCAGCACGAAGGTAGGGATCAGGCTGATGTCATCGAAGGTCTTGGCGAAAACCGCGTTAAGCAGGCCGGCAAGCGAGAACAGCACCGCGGTCAGTATCAGCGTCAGCGCCACGAACACCCACGAGTGAACCTGGAACGGCACGAAGAACAGCGAAATCGCCGTCACCAGAATCCCCACGCACAGGCCGCGCGCCACGCCGCCGCCGACAAACCCAGCGATGATGACGTGCGTTGGCACTGGTGCCACCAGCAGCTCTTCAATATTGCGCTGGAACTTGGCGCTAAAGAACGACGAGGCCACGTTGGCATAAGCGTTGGTGATCACCGCCATCATGATCAGGCCCGGCACGATAAACTGCATGTAGGTAAAGCCGTGCATTTCACCAATACGGGAGCCGATCAGGTTGCCGAAGATAATAAAGTACAGCGTCATGGTGATGACAGGCGGCACCAGCGTCTGGATCCAGATACGCATAAAGCGGTGGATCTCTTTTGCCCAGATGCTTTTCAGCGCAACCCAGTAAAGCTGCATCATGCGCGATCTCCTTGTTTTTCATGAACCAGCGACACAAACAGCTCTTCAAGGCGGTTCGCTTTGTTACGCATACTCAGTACCTGGATGCCCTGCGCACTCAACTGCGCAAAGACGCTGTTAATCCCCTGCTCGCGCAGCACTTCGACTTCCAGCGTCGAGGTATCCACCAGCGTGTGCTTGTAACCTTCGAGCTTCGGCAGCGGGCTTTTCGGCGCCAGGTCGAGAATAAAGGTTTCTGACTTCAGCTTAGAGAGCAACGCTTTCATCGAGGTGTTCTCTACCAGTTCACCGCGCTGGATGATGCCGATATTACGGCACAGCATTTCTGCCTCTTCCAGATAGTGAGTGGTCAGAATGATGGTGGTGCCTTTATCGTTAAGATCTTTGAGGAAGCCCCACATGGAACGGCGCAGCTCAATGTCTACGCCGGCGGTCGGTTCGTCGAGGATCAGCAGCTTCGGCTCGTGCATCAGCGCACGGGCAATCATCAGGCGACGTTTCATCCCACCGGAGAGCATCCGCGCGCGTTCGTTGCGTTTTTCCCACAAATCGAGCTGCTTCAGGTATTTTTCGCTGCGGATGACCGCTTCTTTATGCTCAACGCCGTAGTAGCCCGCCTGGTTCACGACGATTTGCTGCACGGTTTCAAACGGGTTGAAGTTGAACTCCTGCGGCACCAGCCCGAGCTGGCGTTTGGCGTTGACCACATCTTTTTGCAGGTCATAACCAAATACGCTCACGCGCCCGGAGGTTTTATTCACCAGCGAACTGATAATCCCGATGGTCGTCGATTTACCCGCCCCGTTCGGCCCCAGAAGCGCGTAGAAATCACCGGCTTCGACTTGCAGATCGATCCCACGCAGCGCCTGTACGCCGCCAGGATAAGTCTTTGTCAGTTGCTCTAATTCCAGTGCAATGGTCATAGATTTTCGCTTACCTTACATTCTGATACTTGATATTTAGTTTTAATAAATCAGGAGTTGCCCTATATTAACCCAACGAAAATTACTGGGTTACCGCTTCCATGAACGACATAGATACACTCATCAGCAACAATGCACTATGGTCAAAGATGCTGATAGAAGAGGATCCCGGTTTTTTTGAAAAACTGTCCCAAGCACAAAAACCCCGTTTTTTATGGATTGGCTGTTCTGACAGCCGCGTCCCCGCCGAACGTCTGACCGGGCTTGAGCCTGGCGAACTGTTCGTTCACCGTAACGTCGCAAACCTGGTTATCCACACCGATCTCAACTGCCTTTCCGTGGTGCAGTATGCCGTTGATGTGCTGGAAGTTGAACACATTATTATCTGCGGACACTATGGCTGTGGTGGCGTACAGGCGGCGGTTGAAAACCCGGAACTGGGGTTAATCGACAACTGGCTGCTACACATTCGCGATATCTGGTTCAAACATAGTTCATTGCTGGGCGAGATGCCGCCGGAACGCCGTATGGATACGCTATGCGAGCTGAACGTGATGGAGCAGGTCTACAACCTGGGCCACTCGACGATTATGCAATCGGCATGGAAACGTGGGCAAAAGGTGATGATTCACGGTTGGGCATACGGTATTCACGACGGCCTACTGCGCGATCTCGATGTAACCGCTGTCAGCCGCGAAACCCTCGAGCAGCGTTACCGCCACGGGATTTCCAACCTCAAGTTAAAGCATATCAATCATAAGTAAGGGAAATCATCCCTTGTCGCCCGGCCGAACGCAGTGACGTCGGGCGTGTCCCGGAGTCGGCGTTCCGCCTCGTCCGGGCTACCTGCAAACTTACTCGTCTAACAGCACCACTTTGCCAACATATGGCAGATGGCGATAGCGCTGAGCATAGTCAATACCGTAACCCACCACGAATTCGTCCGGGATGGAGAAGCCGACAAACTCAACCGGCACTTCAACTTCGCGACGGGTTGGTTTATCCAGCAGCGTACAAATTGCCAGCGACTTCGGCTCACGCAGGCTCAGAATCTCACGCACTTTCGACAGCGTATTGCCGGAGTCGATGATGTCTTCAACGATCAGCACATCTTTACCGCGGATATCTTCATCGAGATCTTTGAGGATTTTCACGTCGCGGGTGGTGGACATACCGCTGCCATAGCTGGATGCCGTCATAAAATCGACTTCGTGCGGAACCTGTACTTCACGGCACAGGTCAGCCATGAACATGAACGAGCCGCGCAGCAGACCGACTAACACCATTTCGCTACCGCTGTCTTTATAACGCTCGTTAATCAGACGACCCAGTTCAGCGATACGCGCCTTGATCTCCGCTTCCGGGATCATCACTTCAACAGTATGTTTCATTTAACTAACCACATGATTTTAAATGTAAATCACTCAACCCGTTAACCCAGAGCCGCGAGGTTGATCAGCAAGCGTGAAAGTATACCAGCAAAACGATTGACGCGGCTAATTCGATAATAAAGCTCAATTTGTGATTTCGATCACACTTGTTAAATCCTATAATGAAATGAAAGCAATAATTAACAAACAAACGGACACTTTTCTATGGCTGAAACAAATCATCAACGTCCAGGACTGCTCGGGAGGCTAACCGCCCTCTTTGCGGCGTTCTGCGGCTTGTATCTACTGATTGGCGGCGTATGGCTGGTCGCGATTGGGGGTTCCTGGTACTACCCTATCGCTGGCCTGGTGATGCTGGGCATTACGGCACAGCTCTGGCGCGCTAAGCGTTCAGCACTGTGGCTTTACGCCGTACTGCTGCTGGCAACCATGGTATGGGGCGTGTGGGAAGTCGGCTTCGACTTCTGGGCACTCACACCGCGCAGCGACGTGCTGGTTATCTTCGGCGTCTGGCTGATTTTGCCGTTTGTCTGGCGCCGTCTGGTGGTGCCGTCAAGCGGAGCCGTCGCGGCGCTGCTCGTCGCGCTGATTATCAGCGCCGGTATCCTCACCTGGGCCGGTTTCCACGACCCGCAGGAGGTGAACGGGACGCTGAGCGCAGACGCCACACCGGCCGAGCCAATCTCTCAGGTCGCAGACCAGGACTGGCCAGCCTATGGGCGTAACCAGGAAGGCCAGCGCTTCTCGCCGTTGAAGCAGATTAATGCCGACAACGTACATAACCTGAAGGAAGCCTGGGTATTCCGCACCGGCGACCTGAAGCAGCCAAACGATCCGGGTGAAATCACTAACGAAGTCACCCCGATCAAGATTGGTAATATGCTCTACCTCTGTACCGCTCACCAGCGCGTGTTTGCCCTGGATGCAGCGACCGGTAAAGAGAAATGGCACTTTGACCCGCAACTCGGCACTGACCCTAGCTTCCAGCACGTGACCTGCCGTGGCGTCTCTTACCATGAAGCGACCGCCGCAAACGCGTCACCTGACGTGGTTGCCGACTGTCCTCGCCGCATTATCCTGCCGGTAAACGATGGCCGTATCTTCGCCCTCAACGCCGACACCGGTAAGCTATGCGAGAGCTTTGCTAACAAAGGCATTCTCAATCTGCAAACCGACATGCCGGTCACCACGCCGGGTATGTACGAACCGACTTCACCGCCGATTATCACCGATAAAGTCATCGTAATTGCCGGTGCAGTCACCGATAACTTCTCGACCCGTGAGCCATCTGGCGTTATTCGCGGCTTTGACGTTAACAGCGGTAAGCTGCTGTGGGCGTTTGACCCGGGTGCAAAAGATCCAAACGCTATCCCGCCAGCGGGTTCGCATTATACCTTCAACTCGCCGAACTCCTGGGCGCCAGCGGCCTATGATGCGAAGCTGGATCTGGTCTATCTGCCGATGGGCGTGACCACACCGGATATCTGGGGTGGCAACCGTACGCCAGAGCAGGAACGCTACGCGAGCTCAATTGTGGCGCTGAATGCCACCACCGGTAAGCTTGCCTGGAGCTACCAGACCGTTCACCACGACCTGTGGGATATGGACATGCCGTCCCAGCCAACGCTGGCAGATATCAGCGTTGACGGTAAGACAGTACCGGTAATCTACGCCCCGGCGAAAACCGGTAATATCTTCGTGCTCGACCGCCGTAACGGCGAACTGGTTGTGCCGGCACCGGAAAAACCGGTTCCTCAGGGTGCAGCCAAAGGCGACTACGTCACCAAAACCCAGCCGTTCTCCGATCTGAGCTTCCGTCCGAAGAAAGATCTGACCGGTGCGGACATGTGGGGCGCCACCATGTTCGACCAACTGGTGTGCCGCGTAATGTTCCATCAGTTGCGCTATGAAGGCATCTTCACCCCGCCGTCTGAGCAGGGCACACTGGTGTTCCCAGGTAACCTGGGGATGTTCGAATGGGGCGGCATCTCCGTTGACCCTAACCGCCAGGTGGCGATTGCTAACCCGATGGCGCTGCCGTTCGTGTCGAAGCTGATCCCACGCGGTCCTGGCAACCCGATGGAACCACCAAAGGATGCGAAGTCGAGCGGTACCGAGTCTGGTATTCAGCCGCAGTACGGCGTGCCGTTTGGCGTGACGCTGAACGCGTTCCTGTCACCGTTTGGCCTGCCGTGCAAACAGCCAGCCTGGGGTTATATCTCAGCGCTGGATCTGAAAACTAACGAAGTGGTGTGGAAAAAACGTCTGGGTACACCGCAGGATAGCCTGCCGTTCCCACTGCCGGTTCCGCTGCCGTTCAATATGGGTATGCCAATGCTGGGTGGCCCAATCTCCACGGCCGGTAACGTGCTGTTTATCGCCGCCACCGCCGATAACTACCTGCGTGCTTACAACATGAGCAACGGTGAGAAACTGTGGCAGGGTCGTCTGCCAGCAGGCGGTCAGGCGACGCCGATGACCTATGAGGTGAATGGCAAGCAGTACGTGGTCATTTCCGCAGGCGGTCACGGATCGTTTGGTACGAAGATGGGTGATTACATCGTTGCCTATGCGTTACCTGACGACGTGAAGTAAGCGTTAGCGCCGACCCCGGGGTCGGCGTAAACGCCTCGCCCGGGCTACGAATGTTGTGGCCCGGCCGATTTACTTATCAAACTTAATCGACAGCAGCGAAGCCCTGGCCACATCCTTATACTGCCCTTCCAAATCTTTTGTCATGTTAAACGCGGCCTGCACGGCCTTATCGTTTTCTGACGTCACCAGCAGCATATTCAAAATGTCAGTATCCGGTGCCTGAGAGCGGAAGGTAATCAACCACGCCTTATGCCCATCCACCGTGACCGCTTCCGCCTTCGGTTTAAAATTATTCAGCATTTTCAGCGTCGCATCCTTTGCCACGTCGAGCTTATCTGCGGGCAACGCATGACGGCCGTTGCTGAGGCCTAAAGATGCTTTACCGCGTTCATCGCCATAGATCACCTGCGGGCGGTTTTCAGAAGGGTATTTAATTTTCGCCATGTCGTCTGACATCGGCGTAAGCGTCTGCGGGATGTCGATGCTCAGCTTTAATTCAGGAATATCTTTCCGTTCCATCTTCATGTCAGCGTGCGCCGACACCGCCACCAGCATGACAAAAGAGGCTGCCAGAGCCTTACCAAAGATAGCCATTCTTACCTCGTGATTAATGTTTAACCACTGGAGTATAGCGAGAACGTTCACTGAATGTTATGGCAAAAATCTGTTTCTACCCCAGAGGGTTACCGGATAGCGGGGCCGCTATCCGGTGGATATTTAAACGGTAAAGCCGAGCATCATGCCGGTATCTTCATGCTCCAGCAGGTGGCAGTGCGCCATATAGGCCTGCTCTTTCGGGGCACTATGGTCAAATTTCACCAGCACCTCGCTGACGCCGCCTTCAACGCGAACCGTATCCTTCCAGCCTGCACGGTGCGCCGCCGGTGGCTGACCGTTCTCACGCAGTATGCGGAACTGAGTGCCGTGAATGTGGAACGGGTGCAGCATCATGTCGCCCTCGCCGGAAATGATCCAGCGCTCATACTGCCCTTTGGCCGCAGCAAACATCGGCACGTTCATATCGAACGCTTTACCGTTGATACGGTTAGCGTTGTGGAAATCAAACCCGCCGTCGCCGTGGTGCATATTGCCCATTCCGCCGTGATCCATTTTCATGCCACCGTGGTCCATTTTCATCCCGCCGTGGCCCATCATGCTGCCGTGATCCATGCCGCCCATCGCCTGATTACCATACTTCTTCATCAACGCCTGCATGCCCATCATATCGAGCATTGGGTCCATCGACAGCTGGAGCTTACGTTCAGTTAGCCCGTCGAGCGACGGCAGCGCAGGCATTGATACGAGAGTGTCCGGCAGCGTTGCCGACCCAGGAATACCGATAGGCTGAACGTGCAGCACCGGCACCGCCTTATCGAACGGTGCGACGGCCATGCCCATCTGCGTCACCGGGAGAGTCAGGAGATCGAACGGTTTGTCATCACGCGCATCCACCAGCACTTCAAAGCGTTCGCCCATCAGCATCGGCAGTTCACTCACTTTCACCGGCTCGGCCAACAGCCCGCCGTCGCTGGCGACGACATACATCGGGCGCTTATCGCTGGTCGCGATGGTCAGCGAACGTGCGTTACAGCCGTTCAACAGACGCAGGCGCAGCCAGCCTCTTGGCGGCGTATGCTGCGGATAAGTTACGCCGTTGGTCAGCAGCGTATCGCCAAACCAGCCCACCGCGGCGCTCATCACATCCAGCTGATAGTCAATCTCACCGGCGGCGGTAAATCTTTTGTCCTGCATAATCACCGGCACATCATCGATGCCCCACTGCTTCGGTAACATCAGCTTCTGGCTATCTTCATCTTCGATGAGCACGAGGCCTGCCAGCCCCATCGCTACCTGTCGGCCAGTTTGACCGTGCTGATGTGGGTGGAACCAGCAGGTTGCCGCGCGCTGAGTTGGCGTAAACGTGACGGTTCGGCTGCCGCCCGGTTGGATAACCCCCTGGGGGCCACCGTCAACGTCACCCGGCACTTCCAGACCGTGCCAGTGCACGGTGGTCGCTTCCGGCAGGGTGTTGTTAATTTTCACCGTAATAGGTTTACCCTGCTGTAGCTGAATAGCGGGTCCTAACAGGCTGCCGTTGTAGCCCCAGGTTGTCGCCGTTTTTCCAGCAAACGACGTCTTTCCGGCCTGAACGGTCAGCAAGATCTGATTATTCGCGTCGGCGGCAAGTAAGGGAGGAATGGGAAGCATGGTGCGCTCGGCGGCGAATACCGCACGGCTCCACAGAGGCAAGGCGCTGGCAACGCCGATAGCGGCGCTGAGTTTGATAAAATCACGACGATGCATCGTTACATCCTTTTCGGCTTCTGGTGATTAATTGAGCTTAAACCCTACCCCTGCGGGAAGGTCAAGCAGAAAGCTTTAAGAAAGCCTCCCGCCGCTTCTGGAAGTATGTTAACGTTGAATATCGACGATGTAAGGTAGAAGAAATGAAGACGTTTTTCCGAACGGTACTGCTTGGATCGCTGCTGGCGATGTCCAGTTCCAGTTATGCTTTAAGCGAGTCTGAAGCAGAAGATATGGCCGATCTCACGGCGGTATTTGTCTTCCTGAAAAACGACTGTGGTTACCAGAATCTACCGAACACGCAAATTCGTCGCGCATTGGTCTTTTTTGCTCAGCAAAATCAGTGGGATCTCAGCAATTACGACACCTTTAACATGAAGGCGTTGGGTGAAGACAGCTACCGCGATCTCAGCGGCATCGGCATTCCTACCTCGAAGAAGTGCAAAGCGCTGGCTCGCGACTCGTTGAGCCTGCTGGCCTACGTGAAATAATGCGCGTCGCGGAGCCCTCAGGCTCCGCATCCGTTAGCGCTGCTGCATAAACTCACGGTAAGCGGCAACGACCTGCAAAAAGTCCTCAACGCCGCACAGTGACAAGCTCTCTTCATCGTAGTAGCTCATCCCCTCTTCCATCTCATCGCCGGAAATCTCCAGCTGATTGGCGCGAACCATCACTTCTTCGCCGTCCAGCCACAGGGTGTATTCATGCCCCGCGCGCTGCCATGAGCGTTCGCTGCCTTTGACGGTACGTGCAGCCTGTTCGACTTCGTCCAGTAGCGAGAGGTTGTCTTTGACCTCTTCATTAAACCAGTGACCGACCACTTCGTGGCCCATCGACATACGTACTTTTACCCCTCCGGTAACGTCACGCAGAAATTCATAATCCATAATCTGTTCCTCTACAAAGGCAATGCGTCACCGCTGCATTGTACCTATAGGTAATTATCGCAGTCCCAAGGAATAAAAAAAGCGTAGCGGCGGGAGGAATGGAAAATAAAAAAGGCGAGAGTTCAAACTCTCGCCTTTTTTCGTAGCCCGGCCAAGCGTAGCGCCGCCGGGAGAGCTCCCGGAGTCGGCGCTTACGCGCCTCGTCCGGGCTACAATGTTATACTGCGGTCTGGAAGATCACGCCGTCCGCTTTCTCGGTGTACTGAGAGAGCTGGTCGAAGTTCAGGTAACGGTAGGTATCCACCGCCGTCTTATCAACCTGAGCCACGAAGGTCTGGTACTCTTCCGGAGTTGGCAGCTTACCGATAAGCGCCGAAACTGCTGCCAGCTCTGCGGACGCCAGGAAGACGTTCGCACCGGTACCTAAACGGTTCGGGAAGTTACGGGTTGAGGTCGAAACGACCGTCGCACCGTCAGCCACGCGCGCCTGGTTACCCATACACAGGGAGCAGCCAGGGATCTCAATACGCGCACCGCTCTTACCGAACACGCTGTAGTAACCTTCTTCGGTCAGCTGAGCCGCATCCATACGAGTTGGCGGAGCCACCCACAGGCGGGTCGGCAGCTGGCCTTTATGGTTATCCAGCAGCTTACCGGCAGCACGGAAGTGGCCGATGTTGGTCATGCAGGAACCGATGAACACTTCGTCGATCTTCTCGCCCTGCACGTCAGACAGCAGACGCGCGTCGTCCGGATCGTTTGGTGCACACAGAATTGGCTCTTTAATGTCAGCCAGATCGATGTCGATCACCGCCGCGTATTCTGCGTCAGCATCAGCTTCCAGCAGTTGCGGATCCGCCAGCCATTTTTCCATGCCCTGTACACGACGTTCCAGCGTACGACGGTCGCCGTAGCCTTCCGCGATCATCCACTTCAGCAGAACGATGTTGGAGGTCAGGTACTCAACGATTGGCTCTTTGTTCAGCTTGATGGTACAGCCCGCAGCGGAACGCTCTGCAGAGGCATCGGTCAGCTCGAACGCCTGCTCAACTTTCAGATCCGGCAGACCTTCGATTTCCAGGATGCGGCCAGAGAAGATGTTTTTCTTACCTTTCTTCTCAACGGTCAGCAGGCCCTGACGAATCGCATACAGCGGAATCGCATGAACCAGGTCACGCAGGGTGATACCCGGCTGCATTTTACCTTTGAAGCGAACCAGTACAGATTCAGGCATATCCAGCGGCATGACGCCGGTCGCTGCGGCAAACGCCACCAGACCAGAGCCCGCCGGGAAAGAGATACCGATTGGGAAACGGGTATGAGAATCACCGCCGGTACCCACGGTATCTGGCAGCAACATACGGTTCAGCCAGGAGTGGATAACGCCGTCGCCCGGACGCAGGGAGACACCGCCACGGTTCATGATGAAGTCTGGCAGCGTGTGGTGCGTGGTCACGTCTACCGGCTTAGGATACGCGGCAGTGTGACAGAAGGACTGCATTACCAGGTCAGAAGAGAAGCCCAGGCACGCCAGGTCTTTCAGTTCATCACGGGTCATCGGGCCGGTAGTATCCTGAGAACCTACGGAGGTCATCTTCGGTTCGCAGTATGCGCCCGGACGAATACCTTTCACGCCACAGGCGCGGCCGACCATTTTCTGGGCCAGAGAGAAGCCGCGGCTGCTTTCCGCCACGTCTTTTGCCTGACGGAATACGTCGCTGTGCGGCAGACCCAGCGCTTCACGCGCTTTGGTAGTCAGGCCACGACCGATAATCAGCGGGATACGGCCACCGGCGCGTACTTCGTCGATCAGTACGTCGGTTTTCAGTTCGAAGGTTGCCAGCAGCTCGTCGGTTTCGTGGTTACGCACTTCGCCTTTGAACGGGTACACGTCAATCACGTCGCCCATGTTCAGGTTGGAAACGTCCACTTCAATTGGCAGCGCGCCCGCATCTTCCATGGTGTTGAAGAAGATAGGTGCAATTTTGCCGCCGAGGCACAGGCCGCCGCCGCGTTTGTTCGGCACATGAGGGATATCGTCACCCATGAACCACAGTACGGAGTTAGTCGCCGATTTACGGGAAGAACCGGTACCCACAACGTCGCCCACGTAGGCGAGAGGGAAACCTTTCTGCTGCAGCGCTTCGATCTGCTTGATCGGGCCAACGGCACCCGGCTGATCCGGGTCAATGCCTTCACGGGCGTTTTTCAGCATCGCCAGGGCGTGCAGAGGGATATCCGGGCGAGACCAGGCATCCGGCGCCGGAGACAGGTCATCGGTGTTGGTTTCACCGGTGACTTTGAAGACGGTAACGGTGATTTTGTCTGCCAGCGCAGGACGATTCAGGAACCATTCGGCATCAGCCCAGGACTGAACAACCTGTTTAGCGTAGGCGTTGCCCGCTTTGGCTTTCTCTTCTACGTCGTAGAAGTTATCGAACATCAGCAGGGTATGGGACAGCGCTTTGGCAGCAATCGGGGCCAGTTTCGCATCGTCCAGGGCATCAATCAGCGGATGGATGTTGTAACCACCCTGCATGGTGCCTAACAGTTCGATGGCTTTTTCTGGGGTAACCAGTGGGGAGGTGGCTTCGCCTTTTGCGACGGCAGCGAGGAAACCCGCTTTAACGTAGGCGGCTTCATCAACGCCCGGCGGCACACGGTTGGTTAACAGGTCTAACAGGAATTCTTCTTCGCCAGCAGGCGGGTTCTTCAGCAGCTCAACCAGCGCGGCCATTTGGGTAGCATCTAAGGGTTTGGCAACAATCCCTTCGGCGGCACGCTCAGCTACGTGCTCACGGTATTCTTTTAGCACGACGGTATCTCCTCGCTCTCATTGTCATATGCGGTCGGCGATCTCTTCACGCTCCTGTGAGACAGCAGTTTGTAGGGTAAAAGCCCGGTACCGCGAGGCCAGCATAGCAGGATTTCTGGAGGGTGTTAATCTGTTTACAAAAAAGCAACATTAAATATTTGCTGAATCGTTAATGTTGATATAACAGATTAAAAAAAGCCTTTTTACGATGAAAAAAAACCATCGAATGGCCAGGGTATTAAACATTTTGTTATGAAAGTATGACATCTAAGAGGACGATAAGCGGGCAATAATCACGCCGTAAACAGACCGTTTTCCCCTCTCTTCGGCTGTGTAAACTCTTGTCAGAATTCTCCGACAACCGCAAAAATCCCTGCTTTAATCAAAAAACAAACAATAGTCTCTTTATACTCGCGGCATATCCGACTCCTCTGTTACGGACTGTGTAGTTCCCTGGAGAACCACCATGACTTTGCCCTTTAAGCCTCACTATATTGCGCTTATCTGCAGCGCCGGGCTGCTCGCAGCGGCCGGCACGCTGTACGTCAAAAGCCGGGAGCCCGTCCCCCCTGACGCGCCGCCTGCCGTCACGGCGGCGGTACCTGAAGCTGCCCCAGCCCCGGTCACCTACACCACCGCGCAAATCACGCAGTGGGTAGCGCCTATCGCACTCTACCCAGACCCGCTGCTGTCGCAGGTGCTGATGGCCTCAACCTATCCGGATAACGTGACGCAGGCGGTGCAGTGGTCGAAAGATCACCCCGGTCAGCAGGGGGATGCGGCGGTGAAAGCCGTGGCGAATCAGCCGTGGGACGCCAGCGTAAAATCGCTGGTCGCTTTCCCGCAGTTGACGGGCATGATGGGGGAAGATCCGCAGTGGGTAACTAACCTCGGCAACGCGTTTCTGGCGCAGCCGCAGGATGTCATGGATGCGGTGCAGAAACTGCGCCAGCTCGCTCAGCAGACCGGTTCGCTGAAGTCGACGCCGCAGCAGACGGTCACCACCACCAAACGCGTGGCCTCATCTACCTCGACGCATGCCGTCAGCAGCACGCCAACGGTTATCAAGATTGAGCCGAGCAATCCGCAGGTGGTGTACGTACCGAACTACAATCCGACGGTGGTTTACGGCAGCAGCTGGCCTTATACCTCCGCGCCGCCGGTCTATCTGCCGCCCCCTCCGGGGGAACAGTTTGCCGACAGCTTTGTGCGAGGTTTCGGCTACAGCCTTGGGGTTGCCACTACTTACGCTATTTTCAGTAATATCGATTGGGATGATGACGACCATCATCATCACGACGATGACCATCATGACGATCACCATGACGATCATTATGATCACGGCGGCTATCAGCATAATGGCGATAACATCAATATTAATGTTAATAACTTCAACAAGATAAGCGGGCAGAATATCAGCGGCCAGACGATGGGCTGGCAGCATAACCCGGCGTATCGCGGCAACACGCCGTACCCGAACAACAGCGTGGCCCAGCAGTTCCACCCAACCAACGTCGCCGGGGGCCTGAGCGCCACGCATCAGACGCCGGGCGTCGTTACTCCGCATCAAACCGAAGCGGTTGGCGGGTTGAGCGCCACCCAACATGTGCAGCCTAACCGCGACAGCCAGCGTCAGGCGGCGATGTCGCAGCTGCAGCAGCGTACGCATACGGGTAGCGGCAACGCCAGCCCAGCTGCACTGAGTTCGCGTGACGCCCAGCGTAATGCGGCAACGCAGAAGTGGAATCAGGCGGCGCAGCGCAATAACTTCCGCGGCTACGACGCACCGACAAACCGTACGCAGACGCACCCGGTACAGCAGCACGCGGCGGCGACTCAGCATACCCAGCAGCGTCCGCAGCTCAACGCGACTCAGCGTCAAAATCTGCAAACGCACGAGCGTTTGAACGGCCAGACGCCGCATCTGAACGCCGGAATGATGGGCCAGAACAGCGCGCTGCGCGCCAACGGCGGCGGTCTGCATAACACGGCGCTCAGCGGCAACGAAAGCCGCGCACCGTCATGGCAAGCGCAGCAGTCTCGTGGGCTACAGAGCCGCCATGCCTCCGGGCTCGGCGGCGAGCAGCACATTGGTAGCCCTGCCGGGCACCATGAGTTCCGTCGACGCTAAAGGATAACGTGATGAAAAAGCAGATACAGATAGCCCTGCTGGCGCTGGCGATGTCCCCGCTGATGGCGCTGGCGCAGCAAACCTTCTCCACCCCAGACCAGGCCGCTAGCGCGCTGGTCAATGCGGTAACTCAAAAAGATGATACCGAGCTGGATAAGCTGCTGGGCGATAACTGGCAGCAGTTCCTGCCGCCGGACGGCGTCGACCAGGATGCCGTTGACCGCTTCCTGCGCGACTGGCAGGTCAGTCACCGCATTGTCACTCAGGCCAACACCGCCTGGTTGGACGTTGGCAACGACGGCTGGCGACTGCCGATTCCGATGGAGAAGAGCGCCAAAGGCTGGGAATTTAACATGGCTGCCGGGAAGGATGAGATTCTGACCCGTGCGATTGGGCGTAATGAACTGTCGGCCATTCAGGCGATGCATGCTTACGTCGATGCTCAGCAGGATTACTACCAGTTGAACCACGCCTGGGCGCAGAAAATCATCAGCAGCGACGGGAGAAAAGACGGCCTCTACTGGCCAGCGGCCCCAGGCGAAGCGCCAAGCCCATTAGGGCCAAACTTCAGCCCGAATGTGCCAGGGGAAGGCTATCACGGCTACCGCTTCCGCATTCTGCCGGAAGGCGATAAAGGGGACGTTGCCCTGCTGGCCTGGCCGGTTGAGTGGGGACAGACCGGCGTGATGAGCTTTATGATCGACCAGGACGATCGCGTCTATGAAGCCAATCTGGGTGCCGAGTCTGAACAAAAAGCGCAGGCGATTGCCCGCTTTGATCCCGATGCCAGCGCAGGCTGGCAGGCGGTCGCAGAGTAAAAAAATGCCCGGTGGCGTTTGCGCGCTACCGGGCACTCTTCAAAGCAATATACCGTTAACTTAACCCTGATGCGGCATCAGCTCCGGATGGCCCTGCACCAGCGGCTTGCTGCTGGTCAACGCGGCTTCATCAGCGCTGATGCTACCAGAGTTATCGGCCCACACCCCTTCCTGCGTCTTTGTGACCTGTTGATGTTGCGCATTCAGATCCTGACCCATCGCGGCAATGTGCGTGCTTTCCGTACCGCCGCTGTTATCCGCCCACGGGATTGTCGCGTCACTCGCCATCGCCATACCGGAAACCAGCGTAGCTGCCAGGGCCGCCGTCGTCAGAAACGTTTTCATTTTTTGCACTCCAATTTGTTAGCCTGCTATCAGTTTAATCCGTGATTATTATTCAAAGTGCAGCAAGCTATAACAGAACGTTTCACGTCTGAGGGAGGAAAAACGGAGGAAAGCGCCGAAAACGCGGCAATGGTGCTGGAAAACTGTAACCCGCTTCGCAATCTTTGCTACGGTTTGACATAAGTCGTTGACAGAAAGCATAAAAAAAGCGGCCGTTAAGCCGCTTATTCTATGGTAGCCCGGACGAGGCGTTAGCCGACGCCGGGAGAACCGTGCGTTCCCCGGCGTCGCTATGCTCGGCCGGGCTACGGTCAGAAGATTACTTCTTCTTCGCTTTCGCGTTCGGCAGGTCGGTAATGCTACCTTCAAAGATTTCTGCCGCCAGGCCCACGGACTCATGCAGAGTCGGGTGTGCGTGGATGGTCAGCGCGATATCTTCAGCGTCACAGCCCATTTCGATAGCCAGACCGATTTCACCCAGCAGCTCGCCGCCGTTGGTGCCGACAATCGCACCACCGATAACACGGTGAGATTCTTTGTCGAAGATCAGTTTGGTCATACCGTCTGCGCAGTCGGAAGCGATAGCACGGCCAGAAGCAGCCCACGGGAAGGTGGCGGTTTCATAGCTGATGCCTTTCTCTTTCGCTTCTTTCTCGGTCAGACCAACCCAGGCAACTTCCGGATCGGTATACGCGATGGATGGAATCACTTTCGGATCGAAGTAGTGTTTCTGGCCTGCGATAACTTCAGCAGCAACGTGACCTTCGTGAACACCTTTGTGTGCCAGCATTGGCTGACCGACGATATCGCCGATAGCAAAGATGTGCGGCACGTTGGTGCGCAGCTGTTTGTCGACGTGGATGAAGCCACGCTCGTCAACTTCTACGCCAGCTTTGCCCGCGTCGAGGTTTTTACCGTTCGGTACGCGACCGATAGCCACCAGCACGGCGTCATAACGCTGTGCTTCTGCAGGGGCTTTTTTGCCTTCCATGGAAACGTAGATACCGTCTTCTTTTGCTTCAACGGCGGTCACTTTGGTTTCCAGCATCAGGTTGAATTTCTTGCTGATACGTTTGGTGAAGACTTTAACGATGTCTTTGTCTGCAGCCGGGATAACCTGGTCGAACATTTCAACCACGTCAATCTCTGAACCCAGCGCATGGTACACGGTACCCATTTCCAGACCGATGATACCACCGCCCATAACCAGCAGGCGTTTTGGCACTTCTTTCAGTTCCAGTGCGTCTGTGGAGTCCCAAACGCGTGGATCTTCATGTGGAATGAATGGCAGTTCGATCGGACGGGAACCCGCCGCGATGATAGCGTTGTCGAAGTTGATCACGGTTTTGCCGTTCTCGCCTTCCACTTCCAGGGTGTTTGCCCCGGTGAATTTACCCAGACCGTTTACCACTTTAACTTTACGGCCTTTGGCCATACCAGCCAGACCACCGGTCAGTTGAGTGATAACTTTCTCTTTCCAGGTACGAATTTTGTCGATATCGGTTTTCGGCTCGCCGAAGACGATACCGTGTTCAGCCAGCGATTTGGCCTCTTCGATAACTTTTGCAACGTGCAGCAGTGCTTTAGAAGGGATACAGCCAACGTTCAGACAAACACCACCGAGGGTGCTGTAACGTTCTACGATTACGGTTTCCAGACCTAAATCAGCGCAACGGAATGCAGCAGAGTAGCCCGCAGGACCCGCCCCAAGTACCACAACCTGAGTTTTAATTTCAGTACTCATCATGACCTCTATCATTTGTATCCGGCGGTCTGACGTTATAGTTATTACGCCCATCATCCACCGGGACGTTCTATCCGCGTGTATTTTACAAAATTGTTAACAATTTTTAAACAACAAACGGCAAACGATTTTGTCCTTTGTTGCTGATAACCCCAAATCGCCCTGAGGTTATCAGAAAAAAGCCGGCCGTCAGGCCGGCTTTTTTATTACATCACCAGACGGCGAATGTCGGACAGCATATTGTTAATGATGGTGATAAAGCGCGCACCATCCGCACCGTCGATCACACGGTGGTCAAAGGAAAGAGAAATTGGCATCATCAGACGCGGCATAAACTCTTTACCGTTCCACACTGGCTCCATAGAGGACTTGGAGACACCGAGGATCGCCACTTCCGGCGCGTTAACAATCGGCGCGAAGTGGGTCGTACCCAGGCCGCCGATGCTGGAGATGGTGAAGCAACCGCCCTGCATTTCGCCAGCAGTCAGCTTACCGTCACGTGCTTTCTTAGAGATCACTGTCAGTTCACGGGACAGCTCGGTAATGCTCTTCTTGTTCACGTCTTTGAAGACTGGAACAACCAGACCATTTGGCGTATCAACCGCAACACCGATGTTGATGTATTTCTTCAGGGTCAGGCGCTGACCATCTTCAGACAGAGAGCTGTTGAAGCGCGGCATCTGTTCCAGAGCGGCAGCAACGGCTTTCATGATGAAGACCACTGGGGTGAATTTCACGTCCAGTTTACGTTTTTCAGCTTCGGCGTTCTGCTGTTTACGGAACGCTTCCAGATCGGTGATATCGGTCTTATCGAAGTGAGTAACGTGCGGGATCATCACCCAGTTACGGCTCAGGTTAGCACCAGAGATTTTCTGGATACGACCCAGTTCTACTTCTTCGATTTCACCAAACTTGCTGAAGTCGACTTTCGGCCAAGGCAGCATGCCCGGGATACCGCCGCCAGTCGCTGCTGCAGCCGGAGCCGCTTCAGCGCGTTTAACGGCATCTTTCACGTAAGCCTGAACGTCTTCGCGCAGGATACGGCCCTTACGACCCGTACCTTTCACTTTCGCCAGGTTAACACCGAATTCGCGCGCCAGGCGACGAATCAGCGGCGTTGCGTGAACGTAAGCGTCGTTCTCAGCGAACTCGGTTTTACCTTCAGCCTTCGCAGCCGGTGCGGCAGCTGGTTTAGCAGCCTGAGCCGGTGCTGCTGCAGGGGCTGGAGCCGCCGCGGCAGCTGGAGCAGCGGCAGGTGCTGCGCCTTCCACTTCGAAGACCATAATCAGGGAGCCGGTAGACACTTTGTCGCCGGTGCTGATTTTGATTTCTTTCACGGTACCCGCGAACGGAGCCGGAACTTCCATAGAGGCTTTGTCGCCTTCTACGGTGATCAGTGACTGCTCAGCGGCAACTTTGTCGCCCACTTTCACCATCACTTCGGTCACTTCAACTTCGTCACCGCCGATATCCGGAACGTGAACATCTTTCGCGCCCGCTGCTGCTGCCGGAGCCGCCGCTGCTGGAGCTGCTGCCTGCGCCGGAGCGGCTGCTGGAGCTGCGCCCGCCACTTCGAAGACCATGATCAGGGAGCCGGTAGACACTTTGTCGCCGGTGTTCACTTTGATCTCTTTCACGGTGCCCGCGAACGGTGCCGGAACTTCCATAGAGGCTTTGTCGCCTTCTACGGTGATCAGTGACTGCTCAGCGGTTACGGTGTCGCCCACTTTGACCAGAATCTCAGTGACTTCAACTTCGTCACCGCCGATATCTGGAACGTGTACGTCTTTTGCCGCTGCAGCAGCAGGTGCTGCCGCTGGCGCTGCTTCTTTCTTCTCTTCTGCCTTAGCAGGTGCAGCAGCTGCTGCACCGTCGGCGGAATCGAAAATCATGATCAGTTTGCCAGTCTCAGTTTTATCGCCAACAGAGACTTTAATCTCTTTAACGATACCAGCCTGAGGAGACGGAACTTCCATAGAGGCTTTGTCGCCTTCTACGGTGATCAGCGACTGTTCAACTTCAACTTTGTCGCCTACTTTGACCAGGATCTCGGTGATTTCAACTTCATCAGCCCCGATGTCCGGTACATTGATTTCGATAGCCATTGTTCTTTTACCTCTTACGCCAGACGCGGGTTAACTTTTTCTGCATCGATGTTGAATTTGGTAATTGCTTCCGCAACCACTTTCTTATCGATTTCGCCACGTTTAGCCAGTTCGCCCAGTGCCGCTACTACCACGTAGGAAGCATCAACTTCGAAGTGGTGACGCAGGTTTTCACGGCTGTCAGAGCGGCCAAAGCCGTCGGTACCCAGTACACGGTAATCATCAGCCGGTACATAAGTACGAACCTGCTCAGCAAACAGTTTCATATAGTCGGTGGAGGCTACCGCTGGCGCGTCGTTCATCACCTGAGCGATGTAAGGCACGCGTGGGGTTTCCATTGGGTGCAGCATGTTCCAACGCTCACAATCCTGGCCATCACGTGCCAGTTCAGTGAAGGAAGTTACGCTGTACACATCGGAGCCAACGCCGTAGTCGTTCGCCAGGATCTGTGCTGCTTCACGTACGTGACGCAGGATAGAACCGGAGCCCAGCAGCTGAACTTTACCTTTGCTACCTTCGATGGTTTCGAGTTTGTAGATACCTTTACGGATACCTTCCTCGGCACCTGCTGGCATTGCCGGCATGTGGTAGTTTTCGTTCAGCGTGGTGATGTAGTAGTAAACGTTCTCTTGTTTCTCACCGTACATGCGCTCCAGACCATCGTGCATGATGACCGCAACTTCGTACGCGTAAGATGGATCGTAAGAGATACAGTTCGGGATAGTCAGAGACTGAATATGGCTGTGACCATCTTCGTGCTGCAGACCTTCGCCGTTCAGCGTCGTACGACCGGAAGTACCCCCTACCAGGAAGCCGCGAGCCTGTTGGTCGCCTGCCTGCCAGCACAGGTCACCGATACGCTGGAAACCGAACATGGAGTAGTAGATGTAGAACGGAATCATCGGCAGGTTGTTGGTGCTGTAAGAGGTCGCAGCAGCCAGCCAGGATGCGCCAGCACCCAGTTCGTTGATACCTTCCTGCAGAATCTGGCCTTTCTCGTCTTCTTTGTAGTAAGCAACCTGCTCGCGGTCCTGCGGGGTGTACTGCTGACCGTTCGGGCTGTAGATACCAATCTGACGGAACAGACCTTCCATACCAAAGGTACGCGCTTCATCGGCGATGATCGGCACGAGGCGGTCTTTGATGGATTTGTTCTTCAGCATCACGTTCAGGGCACGTACGAACGCGATAGTGGTAGAGATCTCTTTGTTCTGCTCTTCCAGCAGCGGGCCGAAATCTTCCAGGGTCGGCAGCTCCAGCTTCTCATCGAAGTTAGGCTGACGGCTTGGCAGGTAGCCGTGCAGTTTTTCACGCTGGGCGTGCAGATAGGTATGCTCTTCAGAACCTTCCGGGAAGGTAATGTAAGACAGTTTTTCAACCTGCTCGTCGGTGACAGGAACGTTGAAACGGTCGCGGATATAGCGCACGCCGTCCATGTTCATTTTCTTAACCTGGTGAGCGATGTTTTTACCTTCAGCGGTGTCACCCATACCGTAACCTTTAATGGTATGGGCGAGGATTACGGTTGCTTTACCTTTGGTTTCCTGCGCTTTTTTCAGTGCAGCGAAGACTTTCTTCGGATCGTGACCACCACGGTTCAGGGCCCAGATCTGCTCGTCAGTCCAGTCGGCAACCAGCGCTGCGGTTTCTGGATATTTACCGAAGAAGTGCTCACGTACGTAAGCGCCGTCTTTGGATTTGAAGGTCTGGTAGTCGCCGTCAACGGTTTCGTTCATCAGTTGGATCAGTTTACCGCTGGTGTCTTTACGCAGCAGCTCATCCCAACGACCGCCCCAGATAACCTTGATAACGTTCCAGCCAGCACCCGCGAAGATACCTTCCAGTTCGTTAATGATTTTGCCATTACCGGTAACCGGGCCATCAAGACGCTGCAGGTTACAGTTGATAACAAAGACCAGGTTGTCCAGTTTTTCACGGGTCGCGATGGTGATCGCACCTTTAGATTCTGGCTCATCCATCTCGCCGTCGCCCAGGAAGGCATAAACGGTTTGTTTGGAGGTGTCTTTCAGACCACGGTGTTCCAGGTATTTCAGGAATTTAGCCTGATAGATAGCACCGATTGGACCCAGACCCATAGAGACGGTCGGGAACTGCCAGAAGGTTGGCATCAGTTTCGGGTGCGGGTAAGAAGAGAGACCTTTACCGTGAACTTCCTGACGGAAGTTGTTCATCTGCTCTTCGGTCAGACGACCTTCCAGGAACGCACGTGCGTATACGCCCGGAGAGATGTGACCCTGGAAGTAAACCAGGTCGCCGCCATCCTGCTCGTTGCGCGCACGGAAGAAGTGGTTGAAGCACACTTCGTAGAAGGTCGCAGAAGACTGGAAGGAAGCCATGTGGCCGCCCAGCTCGAGGTCTTTTTTAGACGCACGCAGCACGGTCATGATGGCGTTCCAGCGGATAGCAGAACGAATACGACGCTCCAGCTCCAGATTACCCGGGTATTCCGGTTCATCTTCAACGGCAATAGTGTTGACGTAACCGCTAGCACCTGCACCCGCAGCTACCTGAACGCCGCCTTTGCGGGCTTCAGAAAGCAGTTGGTCGATAAGATACTGAGCGCGCTCAACACCTTCTTCACGGATGACCGATTCGATCGCCTGTTGCCAGTCGCGAGTTTCGATCGGATCCACGTCATTGAGTAAACGTTCTGACATGGGTTATTCCTTATCTATCTAGTACGTTGATTTGTCTGGAACCTGTCCCATTGTGTTTTCGTGGGAAAGCACAATAAGACAGGTTCTGCGTTTAGTTGCCGCGCGCTAATGGCGCATTTTTTACATTTCCCGGTCAAACGACTGCCGGAAAAAATATTAATCCTTTCGCTGCTGGAGACGGCGTAACGAGCGCTCACGGCGGCTCTGTTCACGGCTTCTATCCAGCAAAATCTCTTCGATGAAGGCCAGGTGGCGGTGTGACGCTTCGCGCGCCTGCTCGGGTTCGCCGGCCATAATCGCTTCAAAGATGCTTGTACGGTGATCGCTAACCTGTGGGAGCATCTCCCGACGCGCATACAGCAACTCAAAGTTTTGGCGAACGTTTTGCGCCAGCATGGGCTCCATACACCGTAGCAAATGAAGCAACACTACGTTGTGGGCGGCTTCGGTGACCGCAATTTGATATTGGACGACGGCGTCAGATTCTGCGTCGAGATCGCCCGACTGCTGAGCCCGTTCGATGGCCTGATGCAGCTCGCGAATGCGTACGCGATCTTCATCAGTGCTGCGCAGTGCCGCGTAATAAGCCGCGATACCTTCAAGCGCGTGACGGGTCTCTAGCAGATCAAACTGGGATTCAGGGTGGTCGGACAGAAGCTCAACCAGCGGATCGCTGAAGCTCTGCCATAGGCTGCTTTGAACAAAAGTCCCGCCGCCCTGGCGACGAAGCAGGAGCCCTTTGGCTTCGAGGCGCTGGATAGCCTCACGTAGCGAAGGGCGAGAAACGTCGAACTGTTTTGCCAGTTCGCGTTCAGGTGGAAGTTTTTCGCCGGGGCGTAACGTCCCCTCAAGAATCAAAAACTCCAACTGCTGCTCAATCACATCGGATAATTTTGGTTGGCGGATTTTGCTGTAGGCCATTGTTCCCTGTCTCTGCCATTAGCCCGGAGTCAATTGGTCTTACCAATTTCAAGTTCGTAGCGCTAAAGTAACAAAGTATTCACCTTATGTCCATACAGGTTTTGATTGAAATCAGTAAACCCGGCACTTTTTAACAACATTACAGAAATGATGTTTCAGAAATGTAACTTTGCACAAAAAACAGCTTTACCTATAAAGAAGTACAATTAACTAAATAAAAACAATATTACGCAAACTGAACCGTTTCAATTACCAATAAAATGAATATAAATTCACTTCAATAAGATAAATACCCATATAGTGGTCAATGTAATATTTGCACGCTCTCGTGACAGCTGTCGGCTTTTTACCCAGGTCGTCATCATCCCTTCATAAAGCAGGTGCATTCCGGCGCACTTACCACTATTCTGCAGATGACGAAAGAGCCTTACCTCTATTTAAGAAAAGCGATTCGTAAACATAACAATACAGAAAACGGAATTTTCTAAGTACATACGCAGACAGCGTGACAATAATAACCACACACGAGGTTTCACAATGGAAGGTCAACAACAAGGCGCACAGCTTAAGCGCGGCCTTAAGAACCGCCATATACAGCTGATCGCTCTGGGCGGCGCTATCGGCACAGGCCTGTTTCTCGGCAGCGCCTCCGTTATCCAGTCTGCCGGTCCGGGTATCATTCTGGGTTACGCTATCGCGGGCTTTATTGCCTTTATGATCATGCGCCAGCTCGGCGAAATGGTGGTTGAAGAGCCGGTTGCAGGCTCCTTTAGCCACTTTGCCTATAAATAC
This sequence comes from Kluyvera sp. CHPC 1.2972, assembly GCF_036759925.1. Taxonomy (NCBI): domain Bacteria; kingdom Pseudomonadati; phylum Pseudomonadota; class Gammaproteobacteria; order Enterobacterales; family Enterobacteriaceae; genus Kluyvera; species Kluyvera sp. CHPC 1.2972. Next base: position 97,501 of record NZ_JAPKIB010000006.1, read on the forward strand.
TGGGGCAACTTCGCAGGCTTCGCATCGGGCTGGAACTACTGGGTACTGTACGTACTGGTTGCCATGGCGGAACTGACCGCTGTCGGTAAATACATCCAGTTCTGGTGGCCTGAGATCCCTACCTGGGTCTCGGCGGCCGTCTTCTTTATCGCCATTAACGCCATCAACTTGACCAACGTAAAAGTGTTCGGTGAGATGGAGTTCTGGTTTGCGATCATTAAAGTCGTTGCCGTTATCGCCATGATCCTGTTCGGCGCGTGGCTGCTGTTTAGCGGTACCGCTGGCCCGCAGGCTACCGTACGCAACCTGTGGGAACAGGGCGGCTTCCTGCCTCACGGCTGGATGGGGCTGGTGATGATGATGGCGATTATCATGTTCTCCTTCGGCGGCCTTGAGCTGGTAGGTATCACCGCAGCAGAAGCGGATAACCCAGAGCAGAGCATTCCAAAAGCCACCAACCAGGTTATCTACCGTATCCTGATTTTCTATGTGGGCTCGCTGGCGGTACTGCTCTCTCTGATGCCGTGGACCCGCGTCACCGCAGACGTCAGTCCGTTCGTGCTCATCTTCCATGAACTGGGCGACTCGTTCGTGGCGAATGCCCTGAACATCGTGGTGCTGACCGCTGCGCTCTCCGTGTACAACAGCTGCGTCTACTGCAACAGCCGCATGCTCTTCGGCCTGGCGCAGCAGGGCAACGCCCCGAAAGCGCTGCTGAGCGTTGATAAACGCGGCGTGCCGGTGAACACCATTCTGGTTTCCGCCGTGGTTACCGCACTGTGCGTGTTGATCAACTACCTGGCACCAGAATCCGCGTTCGGCCTGCTGATGGCCCTGGTGGTCTCCGCGCTGGTGATTAACTGGGCGATGATTAGCCTGGCACACATGAAGTTCCGTAAAGCCAAACAGCAGCAGGGCGTTACCACTCGCTTTCCGGCGCTGTTCTACCCGTTAGGGAACTGGATTTGCCTGATCTTCATGGCGGCCGTTCTGGTCATCATGGTGATGACGCCGGGCATGGCTATCTCGGTATGGCTGATTCCGGTGTGGATCGTCATTCTGGGCATCGGTTTTATGTTTAAACAGAAAAGCGCCAAAACCGCGAAAGCCTGATAACGAGCGGTAGCCCGGCTTCACTGCGTGACGCCGGGAACTCACCGGAGTCGGCGTGATAGGATTTGCACTGGTCTCTCCATGTGGAGAGACCTTCCTGCCTGATGTTACCTGCTTCACACTTTCCCCTCACCAGCACAATTATCCATATCAACAACGTTATCCTGCTAAGCGTTTACCCATTCTGCGGCCAATAATCGTCTCTATACTCCCCATGAGAGACCTGGCGATGAACACAAGTAAACTGTCAGTAAAAGAGAAAATTGGCTATGGTATGGGCGACGCGGGATGCAACATCATCTTCGGCGCCATCATGTTGTTCGTTAACTACTTTTACACCGATATTTTTGGTTTAGCCCCGGCGCTAGTGGGCGTGTTGCTGCTGTCCATTCGCGTGATTGACGCGGTCACCGACCCCATCATGGGTGCCATGGCCGACCGCACTCGCAGTAAATATGGCCGCTTTCGTCCCTGGCTGCTGTGGATAGCCTTCCCCTACGCCCTGTTCAGCGTGCTGATGTTCACCACGCCGGAATGGAGCTATAGCAGCAAAGTTATCTATGCTTTTGTTACCTACTTCCTGCTCTCCATCACCTACACCGCGATCAACATTCCTTACTGCTCGCTGGGAAGCGTTATCACCAACGATCCGAAAGAGCGCGTAGCCTGTCAGTCCTATCGCTTCGTTCTGGTCGGTATTGCCACGCTGCTGCTGTCGCTGACCCTGTTGCCGATGGCTGATTGGTTCGGCGGCGCGGATAAAGCCAAAGGCTACCAGATGGCAATGACCGTACTGGCGTTTATCGGTATGTGCATGTTCCTGTTCTGCTTTGCCACCGTACGCGAACGCGTACGTCCTGCGGTGCAAACCAACGATGAACTGAAGCAGGATTTAAAAGACGTCTGGAAAAACGACCAGTGGGTACGCATTCTGCTGCTGACGCTGTGTAACGTCTGCCCCGGCTTTATCCGCATGGCGGCGACCATGTATTACGTCACCTGGGTTATGGGGGAAAGCACCCACTTCGCGACTCTATTCATCAGCCTCGGCGTGGTCGGTATGATGATCGGCAGTATGCTGGCAAAAGTGTTGACCGACCGCTGGTGCAAACTGCAGGTCTTCTTCTGGACTAACATTGCGCTGGCGATTTTCTCCGTGGCGTTCTACTTCTTCGACCCACATGCCACCACGCTGATTGTGGTGCTCTACTTCCTGCTGAACGTGCTGCACCAGATCCCTTCCCCGCTGCACTGGTCGCTGATGGCTGACGTGGACGACTACGGCGAATGGAAAACCGGTAAACGCATTACCGGCATCAGCTTCTCCGGCAACCTGTTCTTCCTGAAGGTTGGCCTGGCGGTAGCGGGGGCGATGGTGGGCTTCCTGCTCTCCTGGTACGGCTACGACGCGGGTGCCAAAGTGCAAAGCGATACCACTATCAACGGGATTATGCTGCTGTTCACCGTCATCCCGGGTGTAGGCTATCTGATTACCGCGGGCGTCGTCCGCCTGCTGAAAGTAGACCGCAGCCTGATGAAACAGATTCAGGAAGATCTGGAAAAACGCCGCACCAACTACCGTGAGCTGAATGAATACCAGCAAGAGTTGCAATCCACTGAACACGCAAGGAAAGCCTGATGAAGAACTGGCCGAACCCCTTTATTGAACAACGCGCCGACCCGTTTATTCTGCATCACCAGGGGGCGTACTACTTTATCGCCTCGGTGCCGGAGTATGACCGGCTGGAGATCCGTCGCGCCAATAGCCTGGACGGCCTGAGAACCGCAGCGCCAGTTGTGGTCTGGCGTAAACCGGAAAGCGGCCCGATGAGCAACCTCATCTGGGCCCCCGAGCTGCACGCTATTGACGGTAAATGGTACATCTACTTTGCGGCGGCCCACACGCAGGCGTTGGATGCGCTGGGGATGTTCCAGCATCGCATGTTTGCACTGGAATGCAGCGATGCCGACCCGTTAACCGGCACGTGGGTAGAGAAAGGCCAGGTCAAAACGCCGTTCGATACCTTCTGTCTGGACGCCACCACCTTCCATCATCAAGGTAAACAGTGGTATCTCTGGGCGCAGAAATCGCCGGATATTGCCGGTAATTCCAACCTCTATCTGGCCGAGCTGGAAAACCCGTGGACGATTAAAGGCGCGCCGGTGTTACTCAGCAAACCGGAGTTCGACTGGGAGTGCCGAGGTTTTCTGGTCAATGAAGGGCCCGCCGTGGTGACGCACGGTAACCGCCTGTTTATCAGCTACTCCGCCAGCGCCACCGATGAAAACTACTGCATGGGGCTGCTGTGGATTGATAAAGACGCCGATATCACACAGCCCGCCAACTGGCACAAATCACCGCAGCCGGTGTTCACCACCAGCGATGAGAATCGTCAGTATGGGCCGGGGCATAACAGCTTTACGCAGACCCCTGAGGGCGAAGATGTGCTGGTCTATCACGCGAGGAACTACACGGAAATTGAAGGCGATCCGCTGTATGACCCGAATCGCCATACGCGCCTGAAAACGGTGCGCTGGAGAGAGGATGGCATGCCTGACTTCGGTATTCCACCGGCAGATACGTTGTAAACCTATCCCGCCCGCAGTGACCTGCGGGCGTTTGTTTGTCGCCCAGACGAGACGTTCACGTCGACTCCGGGGAGGCACTCAACTACACCAACGTCCCGTAAATCGTCAGCAGCGCCATCACCACCACCACCGCGTATGAGGTCTTCTTCGCCATCGACACCGCGGCTTTTGGCGTCGCTACCTTATCCACGTGCGGCTCACGAGCGAGCGAATACTGCGCCAGATGGGTCAGTACCTGATACTGCGAAGAGTGACGGTCTCCCAGTGACGCAAACCACGCCGGAAGCGCCCTCTCACCGTGACCAACCAACGCGTACACCACGCCGACCAGGCGGACCGGAATCCAATCTACGACGTGTAAAATCGCATCAATGCCCGACTGCAAACGATGATGTGGTGTCTGGTAGCGCGCCAGCCAGGACTGCCAGGCACGTAAAAACGCATACCCCATCAGCGCCACTGGCCCCCAGGAACCGCCTACAACGAACCAGAAAAGCGGCGCCAGATAGAATCGGTAGTTAATCCACAGCAGCGCGTTTTGCAGCTCCCGCAGGAATTCACGCTCATCGCAGCCCGCCGGTACGCCGTGGATCATCGTCAGTTCGCTGGCCATCGCCTCACGTGCATGGGCATCATCGCGGGAAGCCGCTTTAAGATATGCATGGTAGTGCATACGCACGCGGCCCGCGCCGATACACAGCAGGCCTAGTAGGATCCAGAACAGCAGTTCCGGAACGTTAAACAGCAGCCCGTCCAGCGCACGCTGGATAATACCCACAATGACCATCGCCACGATGGTCATCACCAGCGTTGCCGCCATAGAATAGTGCTTCACTCGCCGGAACAGCGTTTCGAGGCGGTGATCGAGCTGCCAGTGCTCGCCAAGCTTAAATAGCCGCTCCGCAAACAGAACCAGAAGCGTAGTAAACAGCGTCATGTCATCTCCTTATTCGACGGGGGTGACCAGTGCACGAAAACGAGCCCAGTCAAACGCTGGACCGGGGTCAGTTTTACGCACGGGCGCAATATCACAGTGGCCGGTCATATTGTCGGCAATCGCGGGGTACTCACGAATAAGCAGCTGGGTTAACGCCGCCAGCTGCTGGTACTGTTCATCGGTATAGGCCAGCGTATCGGTACCTTCAAGTTCAATACCGATAGAAAAATCATTGCAGCGCTCACGGCCATGATAGGAGGAGATTCCGGCATGCCAGGCGCGTTTATCAAAAGGAACGTACTGCACAATTTCACCATCCCGGCGAATCAGGCAGTGAGCAGAAACACGCAAATGGGCGATTTCCGCAAAGAACGGATCGGCATCGGGGTCGATTGTGCCGGTAAACAGCGCATCTATCCACGGACCGCCAAACTGGCCTGGCGGCAGACTAATATTATGCACAACCAACAGTGAAGGCGCTTCATCCTCCGGGCGACCATCTTGGTGCGGAGACGGCACGTGCCGCACGCCCACCAGCCAGCCCTTATCTAACTGCATTCAGGATCTCCTTATATACGGCTTAAATATGGTTATGCTAGACGGTTCAGAGTAGCATGTTTCAAACTTTCGCATCGTTACCAATTTGGAGCTTTATTATGCCGCCTCGCCGTTATAACTCAGACCATCGACGTGACGCGCTACTTGAACGTATCAACCTCGATATCCCTAACGCGGTTGCCCAAGCGCTGCGTGAAGATCTGGGAGGAGAAGTTGATGCCCATAATGATATTACCGCACAACTGCTGCCGGAAAACAGCCATTCACATGCCGTCGTCATCACCCGTGAAGACGGCGTATTTTGCGGCAAACGCTGGGTTGAAGAGGTCTTCATTCAGCTCGCTGGCGATGACGTCACGCTCACCTGGCACGTGGCGGACGGCGACACGGTGAAAGCCGACCAACCGCTTTTTGAAATCGATGGCCCTTCCCGCGTCCTGCTGACCGGTGAACGCACCGCACTAAACTTCGTGCAGACACTTTCCGGCGTAGCCAGCGAAGTCCGCAAGTATGTCGAACGGCTGGAAGGCACCCACACCCAACTGCTTGATACCCGCAAAACGCTGCCTGGCCTGCGCACCGCGCTGAAATATGCCGTACTGTGCGGCGGCGGTGCGAACCATCGACTGGGGCTTTCCGACGCGTTTCTGATTAAAGAAAACCACATCATTGCCTCCGGCTCCGTGCGTCAGGCGGTGGAAAAAGCCTTCTGGCTGCACCCGGACGTTCCGGTGGAAGTCGAAGTGGAAAGCCTGCAAGAGCTGACCGAAGCGCTGAAGGCCGGGGCCGATATCATCATGCTCGATAACTTCGATACCGAGCAGATGCGTGAGGCGGTGAACATCACCCAAGGCCAGGCGCAGCTCGAAGTCTCCGGCAACGTCACCTTCGACACCATCCGCGAATTTGCCGAAACCGGCGTGGACTACATCTCCGTCGGCGCGTTAACCAAACACGTCCGCGCCCTCGACCTCTCCATGCGTTTCCGCTAAATCGTCACCCAATGCCCTCCTCCGCGAGGGCATTTTATCGAGCCTGATTCCCATCTTCCCTGCAACACTGCAACTGCTGCAAAAAGTCTGGAAGGACGTTTCCTGTCTGCGTTTTTGTCCCTCGCGATGCCGGTACCGCTCTGACACAGTGGCTCCAGATTCAGCAAGGAGCAGATCATGGATAAACAAAAGGGCTTCACTCTTATCGAACTGATGGTGGTTATCGGCATTATCGCCATTCTCAGCGCCATCGGCATACCCGCCTATCAGAACTACCTGCGCAAAGCCGCACTCACCGACATGCTACAAACCTTCGTCCCCTATCGCACGGCGATTGAACTCTGCGCGCTCGATCGCGGCGGCATAGATAACTGTGATGCAGGCAGCAACGGTATTCCTTCACCGACGACCACGCGCTACGTCTCAGGCATGAGCATTACCAAAGGCACGGTCACGCTCACCGGACAGGAGAGCCTAAACGGCTTAAGCGTTTCGCTAGTCCCTGGTTGGGATAACGCCAATGGTATTACTGGCTGGCAGCGTACCTGCGCTATCCAGAGCGACAGCGCCTTGCAGCAAGCCTGTGAGGATGTCTTCCGCTTTGACGCACAATAACCAGGACTCTCACCATGAAACACGAACAGCTGTTAACGCTGTGCCAGCGCCATCACGCGGTGCTGCTGAATAACGACGAAGGGGAGCTGTATATTGCCGTCGTTGGCGCGCCGCCAGGGGAGTTACTGGAGGCGCTGCGCTTCGCAACCCAAAAGCGGGTCGATATTGAGTGCTGGGAGCAGGAGCGAATGGACAAATACCTGGAGCAAAATGCCCAGAAGACGTCGTTAACCGCTCCCGAAGAGAGTGATAACGCGGTAGCCAGGCTCGATCGGCTCCTCAAGCAGGCCCTATCGCAACGGGCATCCGACATCCACTTTGAACCGTCGGAACACTATTTACGTATCCGTTTCCGTGTAGACGGTGTGCTGCATGCGCTCCCCACGGTCCCCCTACCGCTGATGACACCGCTGATTGCCCGCCTTAAGGTGCTCGGCAACCTGGATATTGCTGAACGTCGATTGCCTCAGGATGGTCAATTTACGCTGGATATCGCCGGAAAGCCCCTCTCCTTTCGCATTTCGACGCTGCCCTGCCGCTACGGCGAAAAAGTGGTGCTGCGTCTACTGCATAAGGTTGAACAGGCGTTGGATCTACAGCGCCTCGGCATGTCATCTGCAGCCTTAGCACTATTTCAGGCTTCGCTGAGCCAGCCGCAGGGACTTATCCTGGTGACCGGCCCTACCGGCAGCGGGAAAACCGTCACGCTCTATAGCGCACTGCAAAGCCGTAACCATACCGAAGTGAATATCTGCAGCGTGGAAGACCCGATCGAAATTCCACTGGATGGCCTTAACCAGACTCAAGTGAGCGTGAAAAGCGGGCTGACCTTTCAAGGCGTCCTGCGATCCCTGCTACGCCAGGACCCGGATATTGTGATGGTCGGCGAAATCCGCGACGGAGAAACGGCAGAAATAGCCATCAAAGCGGCGCAAACCGGGCATCTGGTGCTCTCAACGCTGCATACCAACTCGACGGTCGAAACCTTAATCCGTTTAGAGCAAATGGGGGTGGCGCGCTGGATGGTGTCGTCGGCGCTGGTGATGGTTGTTGCACAACGACTGGTACGCAAGCTATGTCCCCACTGCCGCCAGAAAACCAGCAACGAACACACGTTCCCGCACGCCCTATGGCCGCGACCGCTACCTCGCTGGGAGACTCCCGGTTGCCGGGATTGCTACGGCGGCTATCAGGGGCGTCTTGCGCTGTTTGAAGTTCTCCCCGTCACCGCCCCCATACGCCAGGCCATTGCCAATGGCGCAACGCCTGCTGAACTCATGCGCCACGCCCGGCTGGCGGGAATGAGCACGCTATTTGAAAGCGGCTGTCTGGCCGTCGAACAAGGACTGACGACGCAAGAAGAGTTGTTCCGCGTCCTTGGGATGCCGAAAGATGAGTGAACAGCTATGGTACTGGCAGGGGTTAACGGTCAGCGGAGACACACAAAGTGGCACCCTATGGGCCGCCCACCGTCCGGCGGTATTGTTAACCTTACAGCATCAGCACATTACCGTAACGGCACTGAAGCGCCGGGCGGTCAACCGCGCGTTATGGCGAGCGCAGCATAGCAGCGCGGTTATCAGCCAGCTTGCTACACTGCTACAGGCCGGACTGACGCTCTCCGATGGGCTAACGCTTCTCGCCGAACAGCATCCCGCACCGCAATGGCGGGCGCTGCTCAGTACGCTTGCTGAACGGCTGGCACAGGGCGTCTCGCTCTCCGAGGGCCTTCAGCAGTGGCCGCAGGCATTCCCTCCACTTTACCTATCGATGATTCGCACCGGCGAAATCACCGGTAAATTAGAGCACTGCTGTCTGGCGCTCGCCCATCAGCAGAAGGCCGAACTACTGTTAAGAGCCAAAGTAAAAAAAGCCCTACGCTACCCGCTCATTATTCTGTCGCTCGCCGTGCTGGTAGTCATGGCAATGGTCGGGTTTGTGCTGCCGGAATTCACGGCAATTTACCGCACCTTTAATACGCCGCTTCCCGCGCTGACGCTCGCGGTGATGGCAACGGCGGCATTCATTGAGCGGTGGTTTGCGTTAATCATTGGAATACTGCTTTTACCGCCAGCAGCCAACGCAGCGCTACGCAGCCATCCACCCTGGCTGCGCCTCCGCCAGCGGGTGCTTTTGTCGCTACCGGTAATGGGAACGCTTATCCATCGCCAGAGGCTTAGCCAGATTTTTACCGTGTTGGCGCTTACTCAGCGCGCAGGGATCGCATTTTTACAGGGGCTGGAAACCGTTGAAGAGACGCTGAACTGCCCGTGGTGGCACGATGTCGTGACAAGGCTACATCAGGAGATCGCGCAGGGCAGCGCCATCTGGCAGGCGATGGAAAACAGCCGCGCCTTTACGCCCTTATGCTTACAGTTGGTGAGAACCGGCGAGGCGTCCGGTGCGCTGGATGACATGCTGGAGAACCTTGCTCGCCATCATCATGAACACACGCAAAATTTAGCCGAGAATTTAACCGCGCTGCTAGAGCCTGCACTGCTGATTGTGACCGGGGTGATTATCGGGACGCTGGTGGTGGCGATGTATCTGCCCATTTTTCATCTGGGCGATGCCATCAGTGGCGGAATGGGATAACGCTGGCGCAGGGTGCGCCAGCGTGAGCGAATTACAGGCTGTTGAACACGCGGTTCTCTTGTTCCTGTACGCGGATAAAGGTAGTGCGTTTGGTCAGCTCTTTTAAGCGCGATGCCCCAACGTAGGTGCAGGCTGAACGCAGGCCGCCCAGGATGTCGCGTGCGGTGTAATCAACCGGGCCACGCAGCGGCAGCTTAACGGTTTTGCCTTCGGCCGCGCGGTACTGCGCCACGCCACCAACGTGACGTTTCATCGCTGACTCAGAGCTCATGCCGTAGAAAAGCATGAATTTTTCGCCGTTTTCTTCCACTACGGTACCGCCGCTCTCATCGTGACCAGCCAGCATACCGCCAAGCATCACGAAGTCTGCACCGCCGCCGAATGCTTTCGCTACGTCGCCCGGCATGGTGCAACCGCCATCGCTAACGATTTGGCCGCCGAGGCCGTGCGCCGCATCGGCACATTCGATAACTGCAGACAGCTGCGGATAGCCCACGCCAGTTTTCACGCGGGTGGTGCACACGGAACCTGGGCCAATACCCACTTTAACGATATCAGCGCCGGACAGAATCAGCTCTTCACACATTTCACCCGTCACCACGTTGCCTGCGCAGATGGTTTTGGTCGGCCAGGCCGCACGTGCTTTTGCCACAAACTGAACGAAGTGTTCGGAGTAACCATTCGCCACATCAATGCAGACGAAATTCAGCGACGGGTGGAGTTTCAGGATCTGCTGCGTTTTTTCGAAATCAGTATCGGAGGTACCGGTCGATACCATCACGTGACGCAGGACGTCTTCAGACTCGGCCTGAACAAACGCGCTCCACTGTTCAACGGTGTAGTGCTTGTGTACGGCGGTGAGGATATCGAAAGAGGCCAGTGCTTTTGCCATCCCGAAGGTGCCCACGGAGTCCATATTCGCAGCAATGATCGGCACGCCAGACCAGCGTTGTCCTGAATGTTTAAAGGTGAATTCGCGTTCCAGTTCAACATCGGAACGGCTTTTAAGAGTAGAGCGTTTAGGGCGGATAAGAACGTCTTTGAAACCTAACTTCAGATCTTCTTCGATACGCATGTGCGAATTCCTGGGGTTAATGGCAATTAAATTGAGAGCACAACTCCAGTAATGCAATCATACGCACTAATCAGGGCTTCGCAAGACTGCGAATTTCAGTTTTTTTACGCTACAATCCTATAAATTTACCTGGCGAATAGTACCGTGCAACATTGATTCACGAGTACCGGCCTGATAGTTTTTTAACCAAATGATTTTTATACTAAAAATTCAGGGCTAAGCGGTATGACTTACACAGTAGCGTTAACGGGCGGCATCGGTAGCGGCAAAAGTACGGTCGCAGATGCGTTTTTTCGCCTGGGTATTTACGTTATTGATGCCGATATTATTGCCCGTCAGGTGGTCGAAACAGGTACACCGGCGCTAGCGGCTATTGCCGAACATTTCGGCGCATCGATTCTGACCGAGGAAGGCGCGCTAAACCGTCGCGTGCTGCGCGAACATATTTTCGCCCATCCTGATGAAAAAGCCTGGCTAAACGCCCTATTACATCCCCTCATCCAGCAGGAAACGCAGCGCCAGCTACAGCAGGCTACCTCGCCTTATGTGCTCTGGGTTGTTCCTTTGCTGGTGGAAAATAAACTCTACGAGCGGGCCGATCGCGTACTGGTCGTCGATGTATCACGCGAAACCCAGATTCTGAGAACCATGCAGCGTGACCAGGTGTCACGAGCGCATGCGGAAAATATCCTTGCTGCCCAGGCCACTCGCGAAGCGCGTCTGGCGGTAGCTGATGACGTCATTAATAACAACGGCGCACCAGATGCGATTGCATCGGATGTCGCTCGCCTTCACGCGCTCTATCTTGAGCTCGCGGCACAGGCTGTATCACAGGAAAAATCGTAATGCACACCCACATCCTTTTTGAGCATCCCCTGAACGAAAAAATGCGTACCTGGCTGCGTATTGAATTTCTGACGGAACAATTGAACGCCAATTTACCCATCAGGGATCACGCCAGCGCGCTGCACTTTTTTCGCAATGTAGGGGATTTACTGGATGTGTTCGAGCGCGGGGATATCCGCACCGAACTGCTCAAAGAGCTGGAGCGCCAGCAGCGCAAACTGAACGCCTGGAGCGAAGTTGAGGGCGTGGACTTAACCCGTATTGATGCTCTGCGTCAGCAGTTGAAGCACAGCAGCAGCATCCTGATGGCCGCGCCGCGCGTAGGGCAATTCCTGCGAGAAGACCGGCTGATTGCGCTGGTCCGCCAGCGTCTGAGCATTCCTGGCGGCTGCTGCAGCTTTGATTTGCCTACGCTGCATATCTGGCTGCACTCAAAGCAGCATCAGCGTGATGCGCAGGTTGATACCTGGCTGGAGAGCCTGGCGCCGCTGAATCAGGCACTGTCGCTGATTCTCGATCTGGTGCGCAACTCCGCCCAGTTCCGTAAACAGACGAGCCTTAACGGTTTCTACCAGGACAACGGCGAAGATGCCGACCTGCTGCGCCTGAAGCTGGAAATGACCTCGCAGCTCTATCCGCAGATCTCCGGGCACAAGAGCCGCTTTGCTATCCGCTTTATGCCGCTGGATAGCGAGCATGGCCTCGTGCCAGAGCGCCTGGATTTTGAATTGGCCTGCTGCTAAGGAGAGACCATGTCTGACGTCACCAAGGTAAACTGCCCAACCTGCAACAAACCGGTTATCTGGAGCGAACAGAGCCCCTATCGCCCGTTTTGTTCCAAACGCTGCCAGCTGATCGATCTCGGCGAATGGGCGGCTGAAGAGAAGCGTATTCCCAGCAGCGGCGATCTCTCAGAGAGCGACGACTGGAGCGAAGACCAGCAGTAAACCAAAGGTAGCCCGACCGAGCGTAGCGACGCCGGGGACTTCCCGGAGTCGGCGCTAACGCACCTCCCCCGGGCTACAAATCTTACTCTGCAATCAGCTTTTCAATCACCGGTGCGTTCGCTGGCGGAAACTCCTCTGCGACCAGTTCCTGCTGCACCACCCAGCGCCCCGGCTGCCCTTCTTTCCCCCACGGCTCGCCTTCCCAGCCATCAACCAGCCAGAACCACAGCGTGATATGACGGTCAGGGAACTGATATTCCAGCTTATCAAACTGCTGCAGCGACGTAGCGGTAATGCCCACCTCCTCCTGCAGTTCACGGATAACCGCATCCTGAGGCGTTTCGCCAGCTTCAATTTTCCCGCCGGGAAATTCCCATTTATGAGCCATATGTGCGTCGGCAGCGCGCTGGGTAATGTAGATCTCACCGGCGGCATTGCGAATAATGCCAACGGATATTTGCAGTATTTTCATTTTGTCTTATCCATAAAAAAGGCGCAGTAATCTGCGCCTTTTGCCTTCTTATCGTGACCTTAGCTCAGACGGCCGTGGCACTGTTTGAATTTTTTGCCGGAACCGCAAGGGCATGGATCGTTACGACCCACTTTACGATCGCCGGTTTGTGCTGCTAAATCTTCTGCAACGGCTTCGTCATCGCTCTTATGGCTCAGCTGCTGCATCTGCGCCAGACGCTCAGCTTCCAGACGGCGCTGCTGCTCCATCTCTTCCACTTCTTCTGGCATGCGCACCTGAACCTTGCTCAGGGTGCTGATCACGTCATACTTCAGTGACTCCAGCATCGCAGCGAACATGGCGAAGGATTCACGCTTGTATTCCTGCTTTGGATCTTTCTGCGCATAGCCACGCAGGTGGATACCCTGACGCAGGTAATCCATCGCCGCCAGGTGCTCTTTCCACAGGGAATCAAGCGTCTGCAGCATTACACCTTTCTCAAAGTGACGCATCATTTCGGTGCCAACCACTTCTTCTTTACGCTGGTAGACTTCAACCGCGCTGGTCAGAATACGTTCACGCAGCGTCTCTTCGTGCAGCTCAGGCTCTTTGTCCAGCCACTCGGAAATTGGCAGTTCGAGGTCGAAGTCGTTTTTCAGACGTTCCTGCAGACCTGGGATATCCCACATTTCTTCCAGAGACTGCGGCGGAATGTGCGCATCGATGGTCGCTTTGAAGACATCTTCACGAATGCTGTTGATGGTTTCGCTCACGTCAGACACGTCCAGCAGTTCGTTACGCTGGGTGTAGATAGCGCGACGCTGGTCGTTGGCAACGTCATCATATTCCAGCAGTTGCTTACGAATATCAAAGTTGCGGCTTTCTACTTTACGCTGTGCGTTGGCAATCGCTTTAGTCACCCATGGGTGCTCAATGGCTTCGCCCGGCTTCATCCCCAGCTTACGCATCATGCCGGACACGCGGTCAGAAGCGAAGATACGCATCAGGGCATCTTCCATGGACAGGTAGAAACGGGAAGAACCCGCATCCCCCTGACGACCGGAACGACCGCGCAGCTGGTTATCGATACGACGAGATTCGTGACGTTCAGTACCAATGATGTGCAGACCGCCAGCCGCCAGAACGGCGTCGTGACGAACCTGCCAATCAGCTTTGATCTGGGCAATCTGTTCTGGGGTTGGATCTTCCAGCTGTGCAACTTCTGCCTGCCAGCTACCGCCCAGCATAATATCGGTACCACGACCCGCCATGTTGGTAGCGATGGTCACGGCACCTGGGTAACCCGCCTGAGCAACGATATCCGCTTCGCTGGCGTGGAACTTGGCGTTCAGCACGTTGTGCTTAATACCCGCTTTGGTCAGCTCATGAGAAACCACTTCGGATTTTTCGATAGAGATAGTACCGACCAGCACCGGTTGGCCTGCGGCAGTACGCTCTTTAATATCTTCGATAATCGCCTGAATTTTTTCCGCTTCGGTCATGTAAACCAGATCCGGCATATCTTTACGGATCATTGGGCGGTTCGTTGGTACCACCACGGTATCCAGCTTGTAGATGGAGCTGAATTCGAAGGCTTCAGTGTCCGCAGTACCGGTCATACCGGCCAGTTTTTCGTACAGACGGAAGTAGTTCTGGAAAGTGATAGATGCCAGGGTCTGGTTTTCGTTCTGGATCTCAACGCCTTCTTTCGCTTCTACGGCCTGGTGCAGACCATCGGACCAGCGACGACCCTGCATGGTACGACCGGTGTGTTCATCGACGATGATAACTTCACCATCTTTGACGATGTAGTCGACGTCGCGGGTGAACAGAACGTGAGCGCGCAGCGCAGCGGTAACGTGGTGCATCAGCATGATGTTAGCCGGGGAGTACAGGGACTCGCCTTCTTCCATAATACCTTCGTTCACCAGCAGCTCTTCAATCAGCACCAGACCGCGTTCGGTCAGGTTTACCTGGCGAGATTTTTCGTCAACGGAGAAGTGACCTTCACCCTGGAAGGTGTCGGAATCTTCCTTCTCCTGGCGCACCAGGTGAGGGATGATTTTGTTCACTTTCTTGTACATTTCGGAGCTGTCTTCCGCCGGACCGGAGATAATAAGCGGCGTACGCGCTTCATCGATCAGGATGGAGTCAACTTCATCGACCAGCGCGTAGTGCAGTTTACGCTGTACACGCTCTTCCGGGCTGAATGCCATGTTGTCGCGCAGGTAGTCAAAGCCGTATTCGTTGTTGGTACCGTAGGTGATGTCCGCATTGTAGGCTTCGCGCTTAGCAGGAGCTGGCAGGCCGGACATGTTGATACCGACGGTCATGCCGAGGAATTCGAACAGTGGACGGTTGTTTTCGGCGTCACGCTGCGCCAGATAGTCGTTGACGGTAACCACGTGCACGCCCTTACCGGACAGTGCGTTCAGGTAAGCCGGCAGCGTTGCGGTCAGGGTTTTACCTTCACCAGTACGCATTTCCGCGATGCAGCGGTCATTCAGAACCATACCGCCGAGCAGCTGCACGTCAAAGTGACGCATGCCGAATACGCGCTTACTTGCTTCACGAACCACCGCAAACGCTTCTGGGATCAGGCTCTCAACGGATTCGCCTTTCTCAATGCGAGCGCGGAATTCGTTGGTTTTCGCTTTCAACTCGTCGTCGGAGAGTTTTTCCATCTCCGGTTCCATCGCATTGATGATACCTACAGCTTTACGCATGCGGCGCAGAGTACGGTCGTTACGACTACCAAAAACTTTGGTCAATAATTTGATTAACATAATAAAATCTCAAACGCCCCGACATTTCGGAGTCAGAAAAATAAAGGATATAGAGCAGTTATTTTCAGACGAGGCGCTGCGGCCCGGCGCGGATGCCCTGCACCTGGCTTATCCAGGCCGGGATGCTAAAAGCGTGAGGGGGTAAGGCTGGTAAAATGACGGCCTGGGCGATCACCGCCGGAGGCTGGCTTTCAACGTTGAGTAACGCGTTTAGCGTATCGAGCAGAGCCAGATGCTGTGCAGCCTGAAGCGGCGACGCGGGCTCGGCAACCGGTGACGCGGTAGGCGCCATGGCAAAAGAGAGGTGGCGAATAACCGTGCGAATGGCATGCTGATGCCAGTAGTCCACGCTAAAGGATGGGCGGCGATTGTTCTCAAGGCGCGCCAGCTGCGTGAAATCGATTTTCTGCGACGGATGATGGTTACTGGTGGTCTCACGGGCAGGCGATGCTGGTTCGGTATTACTCGCAAGCGCAGGCAAGCCAAAGCTGGCAGCAACCATCCCCAACAGGAGATGCGGCCAGAAGTAGCGTCTGCCAAACTGTCGCCAACGCGTCAGCATTCCACTCACGTAATGTTCCACCTTCGGTTTAAGTACCGTTATTCTATTTTCGCGCCCAGATATTATCATTAATGCAGCGCTGCGGCAGCAGGAATGACGAAATCATCACCGAAAAACGGGTTAAGAAAGCAGCGGTTGCACAAGAGTGTGATCTTTACAAAGACACTGACGGCGGGGAAAGGGAATTTCGGGTGCTAAAAAGAAAAAACGACTGGTTCCCTGACCGGAGAGAGTGCCAGGTTGCCAGTCGAATTTACGCGATGGTCAGGCTTACGCCAGAACCATTGATGGTGCTTTGAACGCCAACGGCAGTTCTGCGTCGTCCTGGAAGGTCACGAATTCCCAAGCTTCCTGTTTTGCCAGGACCGCTTGCAGAAGTTTGTTATTGAGCGCATGACCGGATTTGTACGCGGTAAATGCACCAATAATGTTGTGACCACACATGAACAAGTCACCGATAGCATCCAGCATTTTGTGACGAACGAATTCATCTTCAAAACGCAGGCCGTCTTCGTTCAGTACGCGATAATCGTCAACAACGATGGCACAATCGAAGCTGCCGCCCAGGCACAGGCCACGGGACTGCAGATATTCGATATCACGCATGAAACCGAAAGTACGGGCACGGCTGATCTGGCGCATGAACGCATCTGCGGAGAAGTTCATCGCATAACGCTGCGTGCTGGAATCAATCGCCGGGTGGTTAAAGTCGATGGTAAAGTCCAACGAGAAACCATTGTACGGTTTGAATTCAGCCCACTTATCGCCATCTTCAACGCGAACGGTGTCTTTAATACGGACGAATTTCTTCGCGCAGTTCAGTTCATCGATGCCGGCATCCAGCAACAGATAAACGAATGGCGCAGCACTACCGTCCATAATCGGGATTTCTGGTGCATCGACTTCAACAACAATGTTGTCGATACCCAGGCCCGCCAGCGCGGCGTTGAGGTGCTCTACGGTAGAAATCCGCACGTCATGCTCGTTGACCAGGCAAGTACAGAGCATAGTATCACGCACAGATTTGGCATCGGCCGGGAAATCTACCGGAGGATTCAAGTCGGTGCGACGATAGATGACCCCGGTATTTGCCGGCGCAGGGCGTAACGTCAGTGTGACCTTTTTGCCGGTATGTAAACCGACGCCAGTCGCCTGAACGATACGTTTAAGAGTCCTTTGTTTGATCATCGTATAATCTCGCCAAATTAACTATCCAACCGAAGTGTATAACACATTCGGTGGGCCAGTTTAGCACAAAGAGCGCAGATTCCCAACTTCCAGCTAATTCTTAATCAGCTTGCTTGCGCAGGAATGCAGGGATATCCAGGTAATCCGGTTCTTTGGTGGTCTGCGGCGTATTGTCGTTAACCACTTTAGCTGCCGGTTTCTGTTCTTGCGTCAGCGGCGCCATACCGTGCTGCTGATAGCGATCCAGTGCAGGCTGCTGCGTCTGCTTGTTGGTCACCAGGGTGATCTCTGGACGCTTATCCATGCCGATACCGGTCGCAACGACGGTAACACGCAGTTCGTCGTTCATATCCGGGTCAAGGGACGTACCGATAACCACGGTTGCATTGTCCGACGCAAACGCACGGATGGTGTTACCTACGGTTTCGAATTCATCCAGACGCAGGTCGAAGCCCGCGGTGATGTTGACCAGAACGCCACGTGCGCCGGACAGGTCGATGTCTTCCAGCAGCGGAGAAGAGATAGCCATTTCAGCCGCTTCTTCCGCACGGTCTTCACCGCTTGCTACACCGGAGCCCATCATCGCATAGCCCATTTCGGACATCACGGTACGGACGTCCGCGAAGTCAACGTTCATCAGGCCAGGACGGGTGATCAGCTCTGCGATACCCTGTACCGCGCCTTTCAGCACGTCGTTCGCCGCGCCAAATGCGTCGAGCAGGGAGATACCGCGACCCAGAACTTTCAGCAACTTGTCGTTCGGGATAGTGATCAGGGAGTCCACGTGCTTGGACAGTTCAGTGATTCCCTGCTCCGCAAATGCCATACGCTTCTTGCCTTCAAAGTTGAAAGGCTTGGTCACGACAGCAACGGTCAGGATACCTAAATCTTTAGCCACTTCAGCAACCACTGGCGCTGCACCGGTACCGGTACCGCCGCCCATGCCTGCTGCAATGAACACCATGTCTGCACCGTCTAACGCAGCGCGCAGTGCTTCACGGTCTTCATCAGCCGCGTTGCGACCGACTTCTGGGTTTGCCCCAGCGCCCAGACCTTTGGTAATACCACTACCGATCTGGATAGTCTGGCCAACCGCCGTTTTACGCAGTGCCTGCGCATCGGTGTTAACAGCAAAAAACTCAACACCTTCGATGCGTTCGCGCACCATGTGTTCAACGGCATTACCGCCGCCGCCACCGACGCCGATGACTTTAATCACCGCGTCGTTGGTCAGTTCCATAGGTTCAAACATAGTTTCTCTCCGTTTTGTGCCTGTCGCCCGAGACCCTGAATTGTGCATGGGTCTCTTTAAAAATTAAAACTCTTTGCGTAACCAGCTATTCAGTCGTTTGATCCACGATCCGACCGATGCGGTGACGCGCTTTTCTACCTCTGCTTCACCACTTAAGTGGGACTCTTTCCCGTAGTGCAGCAGGCCCACCGCCGTTGAATAATACGGCTCCTGGGCATAGTCCGTCAGACCAGTAATATTCAGCGGCGCACCGATACGAACCTGCGTATGGAACACTCGCTGTGCACAAGCCGCTAACCCTTCAATTTGCGCTGCGCCACCGGTCAATACAATCCCCGCCGCGAGATGGTGTTTGACACCCTGCTGACGAAGCTGTTCCTGTAACTGTAAAATCTCTTCATTGACGAGGTTCAGCAGCTCGGTATAACGCGGCTCAATAACCTCTGCCAATGTCTGGCGCTGCAGGCTACGCGGCGGACGACCGCCCACGCTTGGCACTTCAACGCTCTCATCTTTGCCCACAATGGAGCCCAGCGCGCAGCCATGGCGCACTTTAATGGCTTCAGCATCGCTCGGTGGCGTGCCGAAGGCATAGGCGATATCGCTGGTCACCACGTTCCCTGCATAAGGGATCACTTTAGTGTGACGCAGCGCGCCGCCGGTGTAGACCGCGATATCCATTGTACCGCCGCCGATGTCCACAACGCAGACACCCAGCTCACGTTCATCTTCCGTTAAAACGGAATAGCTGGAAGCCAGGCCGGCAAAAATCAGCTGATCCACCTTCAGGCCACAACGCTCAACCGCTTTGACGATATTTTTCGCCATGTCGTTGTGACAGGTAATCAGATGTACTTTTGCCTGCATACGCACACCGGATAAGCCTACCGGGTTTTTGATCCCTTCCTGATAATCAATCGCGTATTCTTGTGGAATAACGTGCAAAACACGATGTTCATCACGTACGCGAACGGATTTCGCCGTGTGAACGACGTTCTCCACGTCTTCCAGCGTGACCTCTTCTTCTGAGATAGGCACCATACCGATCTCATTTTGACAGCTAATGTGCTTACCGGAAAGCGCCAGATATACCGAAGAGATCTGGCAATCCGCCATTAGCTCCGCCTGGTCGATAGCGCGCTGTACGCATTTCACTACCGACTCAAGGTCGTTAACCCCGCCTTTATCCATACCACGGGACGGGCAACTGCCGACCCCTATGATATTAATCACTCCGTCGGGCAGAACTTCCCCTACTAAAGCGGCTACTTTTGCAGTGCCAATCTCCAGTCCAACTACCAGTTTTCTGTCCGTCGCCTTGATCATTGTTGTTCTGCCTGTGCCTGATTCTGTTGTTGATTAGTGTCCGCCGCAGGAGCAGGTTCCCAGCCTACTGCCGCCCCCGAGTCATAACGCAAATCAACATAGCTAATCCGATTACCGTCTGTTTGCGCCTGCTGCTGTAGAACCGGATACAGTTCTAAAAAACGTTCCAGCCGCTTCATCGTATCGCCCCGTCCCAGGTTCAGCTTGATGCCATTATCAAGCGTCAGCTGCCATGAACGGCGCGCGGTCATCGCCGCAACCTTCAACGTGAACTTCCCTTTCGCGAGCATCGCCCCCATGTCGTGATAGCCCTGCAATACTTCGCTTGCGCTGCCTTCAGGGCCATAGAGCATAGGTAGAGTTTGCTTGCTGGTACGATCCGCGGGCACGCTGAAGGCATTACCTTCGGCATCCACCATGTGCTGATCATTCCAACGTGCAATGGGCACATATTCAACCAGATGAATCTTCAATTCGTCCGGCCACTGCTTTCTGACGCTTGCCTGTTTAATCCACGGCAGGCGCTCAATCTGACTCTGGACGATATTCACGTCCTGAGTCATAAAGGTTCCCGGCGATCCCAGTGCCAGAATAGACTGCCGAATATCATCGTTACGCGTGTAATGACGATCGCCAGTCACTACCAGTTTTGAGATGGGCAATCGTTGCGCATCTTCCATCCAGCCCAGCACGACCCAGCCGCTAACGAACACGGTACACAACACCGCCAGCAGGAAAACAATACCCACCAGATGCGTTCCATTATTGCGCCGTGAAGCGGCATACTCCTCTTCTTCACGGTTCCGCGTATTCAGCGCAGCCTGCGACATATCACCCCGCCAGGTCCAGAATTCGTACTACCAGCTGCGAGAAGCTCATTCCCGCCTGACGCGCCGCCATCGGCACCAGACTATGGCTAGTCATCCCCGGAGACGTGTTCGCCTCCAGCAGATAATACTGACCATCGCTGTCCTGCATCACGTCAATGCGACCCCATCCACGGCAGCCTAAAACTTTCCAGGCTTTCAGTACTAAAGACTGCATTGCCGATTCCTGGGATGAATCTTCACAGCCAGGGCAGAAATATTTCGTCTCATCAGAGAGATACTTCGCTTCATAATCATAGAAGGTTCCGGCAGGTTGGATGCGAACTGTCGGTAAAATTTCTTCACCGAGCACCGCGACCGTAAATTCCGGCCCACTGAGCCATTTTTCTACCAGAACTTCGTCATCGTGTTGAAACGCCTGCGTTAACGCTTCGGCCAGATCACCACTCTCGGTGACTTTCGACATCCCAACGCTTGAACCTTCACGACTCGGCTTAACAATAAGCGGCAAGCCGAGCGCTGCAATCTGCGCCTGAACTTCACTGGAAAGCCCGGCATTAAAGGCTTCACGTTCAACGGCAACCCACGGAGCGACCGGTAAACCCGCGCCCTGCCACAGCAATTTACTGCGCAGTTTGTCCATTGAAATGGCCGATGCCATCACGCCGCTGCCGGTATAAGGCAGCTTCAGAAGCTCTAATAATCCCTGCAACGTGCCATCTTCACCGCCGCGACCATGCAGCGCAATAAACACTTTCTGAAAGCCCATATTTTTCAGTTGGGTAACATCAGTCTCTTTTGGGTCTATCGCATACGCATCAATACCCGCTTCGCGAAGACCGGCCAGCACCGCCGTGCCGGAATTTAACGACACGTCGCGTTCGGCTGAGGTTCCACCCAAAAGAACCGCGATCTTATCAGCCATGACGCGGTTCCTCCTGAGTTTGCGGCTTCAGTTTGATTTCAGCTAAGTTACGCGCGATTTTACCAATATTTCCCGCGCCTTGAATGAGAACGAGATCATTACCCGTCAGTACTGATGCCAGCATTTCCGGGACCTGAGCGCTGTCCGAAATCAGAATCGGGTCCACTTTCCCGCGACCACGAATGGTACGGCACAGTGAACGGCTATCGGCCCCTGGAATCGGTGCTTCGCCTGCCGGGTACACGTCCAGCATCAGCAGCGCATCGACCTGGGTCAGCACGTGAGCAAAATCATCGTACAGGTCACGCGTACGGGTATAGCGGTGCGGCTGGAATACCATCACCAGCTTTTTGTCCGGCCAGCCCGCACGAGCGGCTTTGATCGTTGCATCCACTTCCGTTGGGTGGTGACCGTAATCGTCCACCAGCAGCGCGGTGCCTTCTTTACCGTTTACTTCTTCCAGCGGGAACTCGCCCAGGAAGTCGAAACGACGCCCGGTACCCTGGAAACTTTCCAGCGCACGCAGAATCGCCTCGTCTTCAATGCCTTCTTCCGTCGCCACTGCAACCGCAGCAGCAGCATTCAGTGCGTTATGACGGCCCGGTGCATTCAGCGTCACGCGCAGGTCTTCTTTGTCCTGGCGCACCAGCGTGAAATGCCCCTGCGGGCCAATCTGCTGATAGTTTTCTACACGGACGTCTGCATCGTCGCTGAAGCCGTAGGTGGTGGTCTGACGACCAACGCGCGGCAGCAGCTCGCGAATAACCGGGTCATCAACGCACATCACCGCACGGCCATAAAACGGCAGGTTGTGCAGGAAGTTGATAAACGTCTGCTTTAAATTCTCGAAGTCGCCCTGGTAGGTATCCATATGGTCGGCTTCAATGTTGGTGACAATCGCCACCATCGGTTGCAGATGCAGGAACGACGCATCGCTCTCATCGGCTTCCGCTATCAGGTAGCGGCTATGGCCCAGACGCGCATGCACGCCCGCCGCCTTCACCAGGCCACCGTTGACGAAAGTCGGGTCCAGACCCGCTTCCGCATAAATGCTTGCGACCATCGCGGTGGTTGTGGTTTTACCGTGTGTCCCGGCAATGGCGATGCCATGACGAAAACGCATCAGCTCCGCCAGCATTTCCGCGCGGCGAATTACCGGGATACGTGCCTCATGCGCGGCAACGATTTCCGGGTTATCGGCAGAGATAGCCGTAGAGACCACCACCACGCTCGCATCACGAACGTTTTCCGGGCGGTGGTTGAAATAGATGGTGGCGCCCAACTTCGTCAACTGCTGCGTCACCGGGTTCGGTGCCAGATCGGAACCGCTGATCTGATACCCTTCGTTGGCCAGTACTTCAGCAATACCGCCCATACCGGCGCCGCCGATGCCAACAAAGTGAATGTGCCGGACGCGACGCATCTCGGGCACAATAGAACGCAGTTTCGCCAGTTGTTGTGTATTCATTCTCTAAACGCCATCACTTCTGAAATTCGGGCGACGCAAATGCGCCGCGATGATTAAGCCTTTGCAGCCAGGCTTACTGCTTTTGCTACCCGCTCGGTAGCGTCCGGGATGGCCGTCGCACGAGCACGCTCAGCCATCTCTAATAATGTGTTGCGATCCCAGCTTGCCAGCGTGTCAGCGACCGCTTGCGCCGTAAACTGCGGCTGCTCGAAGATCTTCGCCGCGCCAGCTTTTTCCAGCGGCAGCGCATTCCAGTACTGCTGACGGTCCTTATGCTGGAACGGTACGAAGATGGCAGGCAAACCCGCTGCCGCAATCTCACTGACCGTCAACGCACCGGAACGACAGACAACGACATCAGCCCACGCGTACGCTTCGGCCATGTCATCAATGAACTCGGTTACTTTATGCTGCGGTTGACCGACATCGGCATAAGCCTGCTCAACGGTCTGCTGACCGCCTTTGCCGCTCTGGTGCCAGATGGTCACCGCCTCGCCCAGACGTTGCGCGACCTGCGGCAGAGTCTGGTTGAGAATACGCGCACCCTGAGAGCCGCCAACGACCAGCACGCGAATCGGGCCATCGCGGCCCACCAGGCGCTGTTCCGGCAGCGGCAGCGCCAGCACGTCAACGCGTACCGGGTTGCCAACCACGTCAGCATTCGGGAACGCCCCCGGGAAAGCCTGCATCACTTTAGTGGCAATCTTCGCCAGCCATTTATTGGTCAGCCCCGCGATGCCGTTCTGCTCATGCAGAACAACAGGGATACCCAGTGACCACGCAGCCAGACCGCCCGGCCCGGAAACATAGCCTCCCATTCCCAACACCACGTCCGGCTTAAAGCGTTTCATGATCGCACGCGCCTGACGCCAGGCGTTAAAAATACGCATCGGTGCCAGCAACTGCGCCTTCAGGCCTTTGCCGCGTAGGCCGGAAATATGGATAAAATCAATCTCGATGCCATGTTTTGGCACCAGGTCTGCTTCCATACGATCCGCGGTTCCCAGCCAGCGCACTTGCCAGCCTTGATCCATTAAATGGTGCGCAACCGCCAGCCCCGGGAACACGTGTCCGCCGGTACCGCCCGCCATCACCATTAACCGCTTTGTTTGACCGCTCATCGAGAACCTCGGGTAAACGCCTGGGCTTTCTCCAGACGCGTTTCATAATCAATACGTAATAAGAACATGATGGCCGTCGACATAATCAGAAGACTGGAGCCACCGTAGCTTATCAACGGTAGGGTCAGACCTTTGGTCGGTAACATGCCGGCCGCTGCCCCTACGTTTACCAACGCCTGGAAGCTGAACCATACGCCAATTGCGCAAGCCAGGAAGCCAGAAAAACGTTGGTTGATCTCCAGCGCTTTGCGACCAATGGACATGGCGCGGAAAGCGACGAAGAATACCATTAAAAGTGCCAGTACCACACCGATATAACCCAATTCCTCGCCGATAATGGCGAAGATGAAGTCAGTATGTGCCTCAGGCAGATACTCCAGCTTCTGCACCGAGTTGCCTAAACCCTGGCCCCACATCTCACCGCGGCCGAAGGCCATTAGCGACTGCGTCAGCTGGTAACCGCTGCCGAACGGGTCTTCCCACGGGTTCCAGAAAGAGGTCACGCGGCGAATACGGTACGGCTCGGCAAGGATCAGCAGCACCACGGCTGAAATACCCATGCCGATGATGGCGATGAACTGCCACAGCTTGGCGCCTGCCAGGAATAGCATCGCCAGGGTGGTCACAAACAGCACCACAACGGTACCGAGGTCAGGCTGCGCCAGCAGTAAAATCGCCAGCACGAAAATCACGCCCATCGGCTTTAAGAAGCCGCGCAGGTTGTTACGCACCTCGTCGGCTTTACGCACCAGATAGTTGGCGATATAGCAAAACAGCGACAGCTTGGTCAGCTCGGCAGGCTGGATACGCAGCGGGCCGAAGGCAATCCAGCGCGATGCCCCGTTAACCGAGCTACCGACCACCAGTACAATCAGCAACATACCAATAGAAGCAATCAGCATGAACGTACTGTGCTTCTGCCAGAACGACATCGGCAGACGTAACGTCACCAGCGCGAGCACAAACGCCAGCAGAATATAAAGACCGTCACGCTTGGCAAACAGGAACGGATCGTTTGCCAGACGCTGCCCCACCGGCATCGACGCCGAGGTCACCATAATAAAACCAATCGCCGCCAGGCCAAGCGTCAGCCACAGCAGCGTACGGTCATACATAATCAGGCTATCGGTATCTTTCTCCCGAGAGCCCATCACCCAGCCCTTAAGCGCGGCAAACATCCAACCAAACAGCCATGCGAAAACGCGCATGCCCGGCAGACGCGGCAGCCTCAGTCGAGGCAGTCTCAGGCGCGGGAGCGATAAACGCATCAACCTAACTCCTTCGCCAGGCGAGCAAACATGTCGCCGCGCTGTTCAAAGCTTTTAAACTGATCGAGGCTAGCGCAGGCCGGAGACAGCAGCACCATATCGCCCGCGTTGACCAGCGGGGCAATCAGGCGCATTGCCTCTTCCATGGTTTCCGTTTGGGTGGCGATTTCCGGACGCAGCGCAGCCAGTTCACCGCCGTCGCGGCCAAAGCAGTAAAGGCGAATGTTATCGCCGGTCAGGTAGCGTCGCAGCGGTTCGAAGTCGGCCGATTTACCGTCGCCGCCCAGCAGCAGATACAGCGTGCCCGCTACGTGCAGGCCGTTTAAGGCCGCTTCGGTACTGCCGACGTTGGTCGCTTTTGAGTCGTTAATCCAGCGCACGCCACGGTGGTCGAGCACAATCTGGAAACGGTGAGCCAGCCCGGTAAAGGTGGTCAGCGCTTTCAGGCTGGTCGCGCGCGGCAGGCCGACGGCATCCGCCAGCGCCAGCGCCGCCAGGGCGTTGCTGTAGTTATGCTGCCCGGTGAGCGGCATCTCTTTAACGTTCAATACCTTTTCACCCTTCACGCGCAGCCAGGTTTCCCCTTGCTGGCGATTCAGGTGGTAGTCACCGACGTCCACGCCGAAGCTCACGCAGCGATCGTCCGCACCGCGCACCGGCATGGTCAGGCCGTCGTCAGCGTTCACCACGCAGACTTTGGCGTTCTCATAGATACGCAGCTTGGCCGCACGATACTGCTGCAGCCCCAGCGGATAGCGATCCATATGATCTTCAGTGACATTCAGAATGGTCGCGGCAGCGGCATGCAGGCTGGAGGTGGTTTCCAGCTGGAAGCTGGAAAGCTCAAGCACGTACAGCTCGCGGGCCGGATCCAGCAGCATCAGCGCTGGCAGACCAATGTTTCCGCCGACGCCGACATTTACGCCCGCCGCTTTAGCCATCTCGCCAATCAGCGTGGTGACGGTGCTTTTACCGTTCGAGCCGGTAATGGCCACAATCGGCGCCTGCGCTTCGCGGCAGAACAGTTCAATGTCGCCAACGATTTCAACACCCGCATCCGCCGCACGGCTCAGCGACGGGTTGGCCAGCGCCATGCCGGGGCTGGCAACGATCAGATCGGCCGCCATCAGCCAGTCTTCATTCAGCCCGCCGACGTAGCGCTCAACCGCTTCCGGCAGCTTATCCAGACCGGGTGGCGTCGCTCGGGTATCCATCACGCGTGGCGTAACGTTCTGCGCGAGGAAAAAATCCACGCAGGAGAGCCCGGTCAGTCCAAGACCAATGATGACGACGTTTTTACCCTGGTAATCTGCCATGATTAACGTACCTTCAGCGTTGCCAGGCCAATCAGCACCAGCATCAGCGAAATAATCCAGAAGCGCACGATAACGCGCGGTTCCGGCCAGCCTTTCAGTTCATAGTGGTGGTGAATCGGCGCCATACGGAAGATGCGCTGACCGCGCAGCTTGAAGGAACCTACCTGCAGAATCACCGACAGGGTTTCCACCACGAAGACGCCGCCCATGATCACCAGCAGGAATTCCTGACGCAGCAGCACGGCAATAATGCCCAGTGCGCCGCCCAGCGCCAGCGAACCGACGTCGCCCATAAAGACCTGCGCCGGATAGGTGTTGAACCACAGGAAGCCTAAACCCGCGCCGACAATCGCCGTGCAGACGATGACCAGTTCACCGGCGTGACGCAGGTAAGGAATGTGCAGATAGCTCGCGAAATTCATGTTACCGGTCGCCCACGCCACCAGCGCAAAGCCCGCCGCCACAAAGACGGTTGGCATAATAGCCAAGCCGTCGAGGCCATCAGTCAGGTTAACGGCGTTGCCGGTACCCACGATCACGAAATAGGCCAGCAGAATGTAGAGCAGGCCCAGCTGCGGCATGATGTCCTTGAAGAACGGCACCACCAGCTCGGTGGCTGGCGTATCTTTACCGGCAAGGTACAGCGCGAAGGCGACGCCCAGCGCAATCACCGACATCCAGAAGTATTTCCAGCGCGCGATAAGCCCTTTAGTGTCTTTGCGGACCACTTTGCGATAGTCATCAACGAAACCGATAATGCCGTAGCCAATCAGTACCGTCAGCACGCACCAGACGTACGGGTTTGACGGATAAGCCCACAGCAGCACGGAGACCGTAATCGCGGTCAGGATCATGATCCCACCCATCGTTGGGGTACCGCGTTTACTGAAGTGAGATTCAGGACCATCGTTACGAACAACCTGACCAAATGACATTTTTTGCAGACGGGCGATCATGCGCGGGCCCATCCACAAAGAGATGAACAGCGCGGTCAGCAGGCTGACGATGGCGCGAAACGTCAGATAGGAAAAGACGTTAAAGCCGGAATAATATTTGACCAGATGTTCGGCCAGCCACACTAACATGTCCCGTTCTCCTGTAATGCGCGTACAACCTCTTCCATGGCGGCACTGCGTGAACCTTTCACCAGAATGGTGATAGATTTGTGTTCGTTAATCAGCGTGTTAAGACGAGCAATTGCCGATGCTTTATCAGTGAAGTGCTCCCCTGCCCCGCTGGCAATGCTAATCGCCTGGCTTAAATTGCCGACGCTCAGCACACGATCAAGACCTGCCGCTTTCGCCGCTTCGCCAACCTGAATGTGGCAAGCTTCACTCTCTGCGCCAAGTTCGGCCATATCGCCGACCACCAGTACGCGGTAACCCGGCATTTCAGACAGCACCTGTACCGCCGCCGTCATCGAACCGACGTTGGCGTTATAGGAGTCGTCCAGCACCAGTTGGCTGTCCGTCAGGTGAATCGGGAACAGACGACCCGGTACCGCTTTCAGCTGCGCGAGACCCGCTTTCACCGCGCCTAAGTCTGCACCCACGGCGGTTGCCAGCGCGGTTGCGGCCAGCGCATTAGCGATGTTATGGCGACCCGGCAGCGGCAACAGCACATCAGTGCTGCCGTTCGGCGTATGCAGCGTAAATTCCGTACCCTGCGAGGTAATGCGCACGTCAGCGGCGCTGAAATCACTC
This sequence comes from Kluyvera sp. CHPC 1.2972, assembly GCF_036759925.1. NCBI lineage: Bacteria > Pseudomonadati > Pseudomonadota > Gammaproteobacteria > Enterobacterales > Enterobacteriaceae > Kluyvera > Kluyvera sp. CHPC 1.2972. Next base: position 125,961 of record NZ_JAPKIB010000006.1, read on the forward strand.
CCCGCCGCGTTTGGTGAGAAACGCCAGACGGTACGATCGCCAATCACCTGCTGCCAGTTGGCCCAGTCATTGTTATCGGCGTTCAGAATCGCAATACCACTGTCTGGCAGGCCGGTGAAGATCTCACCCTTCGCTTTCGCAACGCCCGCCAACGAGCCAAAACCTTCCAGATGCGCCGCCGCCAGGTTGTTCACCAGCGCCGCTTCCGGACGAGTCAAACTCACGGTCCAGGCGATTTCGCCCTGGTGGTTTGCCCCCAGTTCAATAACCGCAAACTGATGCTCCGGCGTCAGGCGCAGTAATGTCATCGGCACGCCAATGTCATTGTTTAGATTGCCCGCGGTATAAAGCGTGTTGCCGCACTGCCCCAGAATCGCGGCGGTCATCTCTTTCACCGAGGTTTTACCGGAAGAACCGGTCAGGGCAACTACGCGAGCAGGCACCTGCTGACGTACCCAAGCCGCCAGCTCGCCGAAGGCGAGACGGGTATCGCTCACCACCAGCTGCGGCAGGTCGATGTCCAGCTTACGGCTGACCAGCAGCGCGCCTGCGCCGCCCTCTTTTGCCGTTTGCGCAAAATCATGCGCATCAAAACGTTCGCCCTTCAGCGCCACAAACAGACAGCCCGGCGTTAATTTCCGGGTATCGGTGGTCACATCTTCAATAAGGACATCGCTGCCACGAAGCTCGCCGTTCAGAACGTTGGCAAGCTGGCCAAGCGTTACGCCAATCATGCCACCACTCCCAGCAGACGCGCTGCGGTAATACGATCGGAGTAATCGAGACGACGGTTACCCACAATCTGATAATCTTCATGACCTTTGCCGGCCACCAGCACGACGTCATCCGCTTTTGCCTGCATGATGGCGTTGGTTACCGCTTCAGCGCGGCCTTCCATCACTTTCACGTGACCGGCATCAACCATACCCGCGAGGATATCGTTAATGATGTCGCGCGGCTCTTCGGTGCGTGGGTTATCGTCGGTCACCACCACCACATCGGAGAACTCTTCGGCAATCGCCCCCATCAGCGGACGTTTGCCTTTGTCACGGTCGCCGCCGCAGCCAAAGACGCACCACAGCTTGCCGGAGCAGTGCAGGCGTGCAGCCTGCAGCGCTTTTTCCAGCGCATCCGGGGTGTGGGCGTAATCGACCACCACCGTCGGTTTGCCCGGCGCGCTAAACACTTCCATACGCCCGCAAACCGGCTGTAAACGCGCTGCGGTTTTCAGCAGGCCAGCCAACGGATAGTCCAGCGCCAGCAGCGTTGCCAGCGCCAGCAGCAGATTGCTGACGTTAAATGCGCCCATCAATCGGCTTTCAATTTCGCCTTCACCCCAGGTGGAGTCGAAGCGGATGGTCGCGCCGCTATCGTGATAGTTCACCGTCACGGCTTTCAGCCAGCGGCCGTGGCAGTCTGGATTAATGTGACCGTCCATGGAGACCGCAACGGCATCCGGCAGACGACCTAACCAGCGACGGCCCACTTCATCGTCAGCGTTGACGATGGCCTGGCCGCAGTGGTGAGTGGAGTACAGCAGCCATTTTGCCGCTTCGTAGTGTTCCATATCACCATGGTAATCAAGATGATCGCGGCTTAGGTTAGTGAACACCGAGGCGGCAAACTTGAGCGCTGCCACGCGGTGCTGCACCAGGCCGTGAGAGGAAACCTCCATCGCGGCAACCGTCGCACCCTGCTCAACCAGACCGGCCAGCACGTGCTGTACGTCGACCGCCGAGCCGGTGGTGTTTTCCGTTGGGATCACTTTATCCAGCAGGCCGTTACCGACCGTGCCCATCACCGCGCTGGTTTCACCCAGCAGTTGGCACCATTGTGCAATCAGCTGCGTGGTGGTGGTTTTACCGTTGGTCCCGGTCACGCCAATCAGGCGTAGGCTGTCGGACGGCTCGTGGTAAAAACGCCCGGCCAGTGCCGATAAGCGCTCGTTTAACTGGCTGAGGTAGATAACCGGCACGCCGTGCATCTCGCGGATTTCACCGTCGGCGGCCTCATCTTTTGCCTCGGCTATAACAGCAGCGACACCTTGCGCAATTGCCTGCGGGATATACCGACGCCCGTCCGCCTGATGACCTACTACCGCTACGAACAGATCGCCCGATGCAGCCACACGGCTGTCGAGCGTCATCTCTCGCAGTACTCGCTCCGGCGCATTTGGCACCCACGGAGCGAGAAGGTCGCGCAAATTACGATCTGCCACCTGTACCCTCGCCTTGATTCGTCACTAATTCACTTTTATCGCCGCCCGTTGCCAGCGCATCCGGCTCAATGTTCATCGTGCGCAGTACGCCGCCCATGATGGCACCAAAGACCGGCGCGGAAACGGCGCCACCGTAGTATTTACCTGCCTGCGGGTCGTTGATCACCACCACCAGCGCAAAGCGCGGCTGGCTGGCTGGCGCAACGCCCGCGGTGTAAGCAATGTATTTGTTGATATAGCGTCCGTCCGGACCGACTTTTTTCGCCGTACCGGTTTTAATCGCGATACGGTAGCCTTTAATCGCCGCCTTCACGCCGCCGCCGCCAGGCAGCGCCACGCTTTCCATCATATGAACGACGGTACGGACGATAGATTCCGGGAAGATGCGCTCACCGGGAACCGGCGGGTCAACTTTGGTTATCGACAGCGGACGGTAGATCCCGTAGCTGCCAATCGTTGCGTAGACACGCGCTAACTGTAACGGCGTTACCATTAGCCCGTAGCCGAAAGAGAAGGTGGCCCTCTCTATGTCAGACCACCGTTGTTTTTGAGGATATAAGCCACTGCGTTCTCCGACCAACCCCAAATTGGTCGCTTTTCCCAGCCCAAAACGTGAGTAAGTATCTACTAACGCTGAGGACGGCATCGCTAACGCCAGCTTGGAAACACCGACGTTACTCGACTTCTGTAAAACCCCAGTCAGGGTCAATTCGCTGTAGCGTGCCACGTCTTTGATTTCGTGGCCGTTAATACGGTAAGGAATGGTGTTCAGTACGGTGTTTTCGCGGACCACGCCGCGCTGCAGCGCGGTCATCACCACCATCGGTTTCACCGTGGAGCCCGGTTCAAATACGTCAGTGATGGCCCGGTTACGCATGGTATCTTTGGCCGTGCCGGTAAAATTGTTCGGGTTGTAGGATGGGCTGTTGGCCATCGCCAGCACTTCACCCGTGCTCACGTCGACCAGCACGGCGCTGCCGGATTCCGCTTTGTTAAACGCCACGGCGTTGTTCAGTTCTCGGTACACCAGCGCCTGCAGGCGCTCGTCAATGCTCAGCGCCAGGTTGTGCGCAGCCTGGCTGTCAGTTGAGGAGATATCTTCAATTACCCGGCCATAGCGGTCTTTACGCACGATGCGTTCGCCCGGCTGGCCGGTGAGCCACTTGTCGAAGCTCTTCTCAACCCCTTCAATACCCTGACTGTCTACGTTGGTGAAGCCGATGAGGTGAGCGGTTACTTCTCCGGATGGATAGTAACGGCGAGACTCTTCGCGCAGATAAATCCCCGGCAGCTTGAGCTTTTTGATGTAGTCGGCCATATCAGGGTTCACCTGACGCGCCAGATAGATAAAGCGCATGCGCGGATTGGTGTTAATGCGGTTCGCCAGTTGGTCCAGCGGGATGTTCAGCGCATCCGCCAACGCTTTCCAGCGGTTGTTCAGCATCACGCCGCCCGCTTCATGCAGCTCTTTTGGGTCGGCCCAAATCGCTTTTACCGGCACGCTCACCGCCAGCGGGCGGCCGGAGCGGTCGGTTATCATACCGCGAGAGGTGGAAACCTGCTGAACGCGCAGGGAACGCATGTCACCCTCACGCACCAGTTTATCCGGGGCAATAATTTGTAGCCAGGCTGCACGCCCCAACAGGAACGCGAGCGCGAGAAAAATACAGCCGCAAAGCAACGCAAAACGCCAACTGATAAAGTTGGCCTGTTCTTCCTGACGTTTTGGCTTAAGCGTTTTTGCCGCTGGTTTCATGCGTTGCAATAATCCTTATTTCTGTACAACAATGTTTTCTTTTGATGGATCAACATGTTGCATCTGCAACTTTTCGGTAGCGATACGTTCAACGCGGCTATGATCGCCAAGAGCATTCTCTTCGAGGATCAGGTTTCGCCATTCAATGTCTAACGCGTCGCGCTCCAGCACCAACTGTTCTCGTTGGGCCGTTAACAAGCGGGTATGGTGGGCGGTCGTCACCACCGTTACCGCTGTGACAATGATGCAAATGAACAGACAGAGTGGCAGCTTCCCGAACTGCAAAAGGTCGTCGCGAATAACGCCAGGCAAGGCATGGCGCTCGCCGTTTCCTAACGACCCGGTTACTTTGCTTAGGGCTTCTGTCACTCTGCCGATCATGCGTTCGTCCTTTCTGCAATACGCAGTACTGAACTACGGGCACGCGGATTCTCAGCCACTTCATCTTCACCCGGCATCAACTTGCCTAGCGCTCGTAAATGACGGCCACCCAGCTTCCTGAGTTGCTCTTCGGTCATCGGGATCCCCGCTGGAACCTGTGGACCGCGGCTCTGTTCACGCATAAAGCGCTTCACGATGCGGTCTTCCAGCGAATGGAAGCTGATAATCGACAGCCGCCCACCCGGGGCCAGCACGCCAAGCGAGCTTTTTAGCGCTTGCTCTATCTCCTCCAGCTCACTATTCACCCAAATGCGCACCGCCTGGAAGGTACGGGTTGCGGGGTGTTTGAATTTGTCTTTCACCGGCATGGCCGCCGCGATAACTTCCGCCAACTCTTTAGTGCGGGTCATCGGCTGTTCGCGGTTACGCTCGACGATGGCGCGAGCAATACGCTTACCGAAACGTTCTTCACCGAAGGTTTTAATCACCCAGGCAATATCCGCTTCTTCTGCCGTTTGCAGCCATTCTGCTGCTGACTGACCGCGGGTTGGGTCCATGCGCATGTCCAGCGGGCCATCGCGCATAAAGGAAAAACCGCGTTCAGCGTCATCAAGCTGCGGTGAAGAAACGCCAAGATCGAGAAGGATACCGTCGATCTTGCCGACAAGGTCGCGCTCAGCAACGTAATCCGCCAGCGCAGAAAAAGGGCCATGCACGATGGAAAAGCGCGGATCATCGATGGTCTTAGCCACCGCGATCGCTTCTGGATCGCGATCGATCGCAATCAAACGCCCCTGCTCGCCAAGCTGCGACAGGATAAGGCGCGAGTGACCACCGCGACCAAAGGTGCCATCAATATAGATACCGTCAGGACGAATATTCAGGCCGTTAACGGCTTCATCCAGCAGTACCGTGGTGTGTTTAAAATTTTCCATCATATTTATAAGGACAAATCCTGCAATCGCTCCGACAGCGCCCCTGAAGCAGATTGCTCAGCGTCGATATCTTCCTTGACCTGTTGATACCAGGCCGTTTCATCCCACAGTTCAAACTTATTGAACTGCCCGACCAGCATCACTTCTTTGGTCAATCCGGCGTGTTGCCGTAAAACCGGCGCAATCAACAATCGCCCGGCATTATCCATCTGGCATTCGCTGGCATGCCCTAGCAGCAATCGCTGTACGCGACGCTCAACGGGATTCATGCTCGACAAACGCGAGAGTTTTTGCTCGATAATTTCCCATTCGGGCAGAGGATAAAGCAGCAGGCAGGGGTGATGGATGTCAATGGTACAAACCATTTGACCGGTAGCGATCTCGACAAGCTGGTCCCGATATCGGACAGGGACGGCTAAGCGCCCTTTGCTGTCGAGATTGACTAACGTTGCCCCCCGGAACATGCCAGCTTTACCCCCGTTTACCACTTTGCCCCACAAATTCCCACTTTAAGGAGTTTACGGAGCAGAGGAAAAGCTTGTCAAGCCAGCATGAATGCCAACAGAGTCCAAAAAACCACTATTTACGGCCGACAATAGCCCTGATTAATAATTATCCAACAGACGAGGCAAATTAACGCCATGAATACCCGTAAGAAAAATAGAGGTTGATTCACATGCCGTTAACGCGACTTAATATCATCGAAAGAATATATAAAGTGTCAGTTTGCGACGCGAGCGGCATTTTAGGACATTCTGTTGCTCGTTAACAGTCCTTCTGGCGCGCCCTTGCGAGGAATTCGGAGTAGAGAGATTGCTCATTCTGGTAGGCAAGCTGAGAAGTGTTTGTTATTTCGGCAATCCATCGCGAGAATGTAACAAAATAATACACAAATAATTTAATTTTACTTTGCGTTCACATTATTAAGCACTATTCCGCGATCTTAGCGGGGGAATTAAATAGAGAGCTAACCAAAATGTAGAATTATCTGAATTAAGAATTGAATGACTTTTTTGTTCAATGAAGGCCACTTAGCGTAGCCTTCATTAAGAGAGCTTATCGACGGCTCAGACTACCGCGACGATAAAGATTACGACGAATGCGGCTCAAACCAGGTTTCGGCTTACGCGGTTCATCGAGGCTTGCCAGCACAATCTCCAGCACGCGTTCAGCGACATCACGGTGGCGCTGGGCAACCGCAAGAACCGGACACTGCAGGAAGTCGAGCAGCTCGTTATCGCCAAAGGTCGCAATCGCCAGATCGGTCGGCAGCTTGCCTTCACGACGCAGCGTCACATCCATCACCCCTTGCAGCAAGGCAAATGACGTGGTGAACAACGCCTGCGGCATCGGGTGCGTTTCCAGCCATTTTTCAAACAGCTGCGCCGCAGCTTCACGCTCGTAGCTATTGGCATACAGGAAGTGCACGTCGCGCGGGTCATCTTTCCAGGCGGTACGGAAGCCCTGCTCGCGCAGGAAACTTACCGACAGCTCCGGCAACGCGCCGAGATAAAGAACGGTTTCTGCCGGGAAGGTACGCAGCTCTGCGGCAAGCATTTCCGCGTCGTCCTGATCGGCGCCCACGACGCTGGTGAAGTGTTCGCGATCGAGCGCACGGTCAAGCGCGACAATCGGAAACGAATCGTTCGCCCAACGCTGGTAGAAAGGGTGCTCCGGCGGCAGCGACGTTGACACGATGATCGCATCAACCTGGCGTTGCAGCAGGTGCTCGATACAGCGCATTTCGTTATCCGGCTGATCTTCAGAACAGGCAATCAGTAACTGATAGCCGCGCTGACGGGCCTGGCGCTCAAGATAGTTTGCGATGCGCGTGTAGCTGGTGTTCTCCAGGTCGGGAATAACCAGCCCAATAGAACGAGTGCGTCCTGCACGCAGACCGGCGGCGACCGCGTTAGGGTGGTAGTTATGCTCACGCACAACGGCCATCACTTTTTCGACAGTCTTGTCGCTGACGCGGTACTGCTTGGCTTTGCCGTTAATCACATAGCTGGCGGTGGTTCGGGAAACACCGGCAAGCCGGGCGATTTCATCCAGTTTCACAATTGCCCCTTGCTTTATAAGTATAATCCGTAACATCTAAACGCAGATTGATCTCATCGGCAATAGCTTTTCTTCGCACTTATTGCTGATTTCGCAAAAAAAAGCCCGACGTCAGGCCGGGCTACGATAAAGCGATGAGAGGTGATTAGCGCATAATCTTGTCGCCGCGCGACAAACCGACCACGCCGGAGCGCGCCACTTCAACAATTCTGGCGACATCGCGCAGCGAAGCGAGGAACGCATCCAGCTTGTCACTCGTCCCCGCCAGCTGCACGGTATAAAGCGATGGCGTGACGTCGATAATCTGCCCACGGAAGATTTCCGTGTTGCGTTTGACCTCATCACGGCCATAACCGCTGGCCTGGACCTTCACCAGCATGATTTCGCGTTCAACGTGGGCACCCTGCCCCAACTCGTTCACCCGCAGTACATCCACCAGCTTGTGCAGCTGCTTTTCGATCTGCTCGATGGTCTTTTCATCGCCGACCGTCTGGATAGTCATGCGGGATAGCGTCGGATCGTCGGTAGGTGCGACGGTCAGACTTTCAATGTTGTACCCACGCTGCGAAAAGAGGCCAATCACGCGCGACAGCGCGCCGGACTCGTTTTCCAGTAATACAGATAATATCCGGCGCATAATCAGGTTCTCTCCGTTTTGCTCAGCCACATCTCGTCCATTGCCCCGCCGCGAATCTGCATCGGGTAGACGTGCTCGCTGCCGTCGACGCAGACGTCGACAAATACCAGTCGGTTATTGCGCACCTGCTCCAGCGCCTCCGCAAGCTTACTCTCAAGCTCAGCGGGCTCGGTGATACGAATACCCACATGCCCGTAGGCTTCCGCCAGGCGGACAAAATCCGGTAGCGACTGCATATAGGACTGAGAGTGACGGCCAGAATAGATCATATCCTGCCACTGCTTCACCATGCCCAGATAGCCGTTATTCAGATTCAGTACCAGTACCGGCAGCTCGTACTGCAGCGCGGTTGAGAGCTCCTGAATGTTCATCTGAATACTGCCGTCGCCCGTCACGCAGACCACGGTCTCTTCCGGCAGCGCCATCTTCACGCCAAGCGCCGCCGGCAGGCCGAAGCCCATGGTACCGAGGCCGCCGGAATTGATCCAACGACGCGGTTTATCAAACGGGTAGTACAGCGCGGCGAACATCTGGTGCTGGCCCACATCTGAGGTGACGTAGGCCTCACCGTTAGTCAGCTTCCAGATGGCTTCCACCACCGCCTGCGGCTTAATCTGCCCGCTCTGGGTGTCGTATTTCAGGCACTGGCGCGCACGCCATTGCTCGATTTGCTGCCACCAGTCGCGGATCTCATCCAGCGGCTGCGCAGCGCTTTCCTGATCCAGCAGCTCCAGCATTTGATCCAGAACTTGCCCCGCATCGCCGACGATCGGAATATCCGCCGGTACCGTTTTAGAGATCGACGTGGGATCGATATCAATATGCAGCACCGTGGCATCCGGGCAGTACTTCGCCAGATTGTTGGTGGTGCGATCGTCAAAACGCACCCCGACGGCGAAAATCACGTCGGAGTGGTGCATCACCATATTGGCTTCATAGGTGCCGTGCATGCCCAGCATCCCCAGCGACTGACGATGCGTTGCCGGGAAACCGCCGAGCCCCATCAGCGAAGAGGCCACCGGCAGATTCAGTTTTTCAATCAGCGTTCGCAGTTGCGTGTGACATTCGGCATTCACCACGCCGCCGCCCACATATACCACCGGCTTTTTCGCCGCGATAAGCGTCTGCAGCGCACGTTTGATCTGGCCTTTATGGCCGGTCGTGGTCGGGTTGTAAGAGCGCATGCTAACCGCATCGGGCCAAACATACGGCAGCTTCTTAGCCGGGTTCATAATATCTTTTGGCAGATCAACCACCACCGGGCCAGGACGGCCGCTGGCTGCTAGCCAGAAGGCTTTCTTGAGCACGCCAGGAATATCTTCGGTCTGCTTCACCAGGAAGCTGTGCTTTACCACCGGGCGCGAGATCCCGACCATGTCGCACTCCTGGAAGGCATCATAGCCAATCAGCGACGTCGCCACCTGACCGGACAGTACCACCAGCGGAATCGAGTCCATATAGGCCGTGGCAATACCGGTGATGGCGTTTGTCGCCCCAGGGCCAGAGGTGACCAGCACCACGCCCACTTCCCCGGTGGCGCGCGCCAGACCATCGGCCATATGCACCGCCGCCTGTTCATGACGCACCAGCACGTGGTCAATCCCACCTACCGTATGCAGCGCATCATAAATATCGAGGACGGCGCCTCCAGGGTAGCCAAATACCTGCTTTACGCCCTGATCGATTAACGATCGGACGACCATCTCGGCTCCAGACAACATCTCCATGGTTTGCCTCCCGGCTTCTGTGCTTAATGACCCGAGAATTCATTTCTCTACGGCCATGTGCCGACGGTACGCGATACGTCCACCGGCGCTAAATTATCGGTAACGACCTAACATAACCGCTCGCCACAAGGCAGGCAATTCACACGTCTGGCGTAGAGGCAGTACTAAAAAGTGGAAAAATAAAGGGAAAGGGGAAAATGATGGAGGATTACTTCAATGCCAGGAAAAGAAGAGCGTAGATGCTCGGGCGAATGGAGCCATTACAGCAAAACGTGCATTTTTCACTTTATTGCCCCGGTTACTTGCGGGCGATAACAGCATAATATTTTTATTTATCACAAAAAAACAAAACAAACAGAATGCAAATGCACTCTGTTTGTCTCTGGGTCAATTATTGCTGACGACAGGCATTGATCAGCAACTCTTCCATCCACTGATGGCCTTTATCGCGACCGGCCGCTTCATGCCAGGAAAGATAGCAGGTACGACTGTTTAGATTCATTGGCAACGGTAATATCTGCAGGCCGAGCTGTTCAGAAAACTCTTCTGCCAGACGACGTGGCGCCACGGCGATCAGTTGAGTCTGGGAAACGACATTCAGTACGCTAATCAGCGCCATGCCTTGATAAGCAATACGACTTTGCTTATCAATGGTGTCATACCATGGCTCGCTAAACGACGCGAAACGATCGAGAGAAACAACGGCGTGCTCTTCACTATAAACATCCGCTTCCGTTATCAGAGCTTGCGCACGAGGATGCTTGTTGCTCGCCACCAGAACCATTTCATCATTGAATAGTGGAACACAGGCGAACTCAGGACGGCGGAACTCTTCATAGCCCAGCACAAATTCAATTTCCTGATAACGCAACTGATGTTCAGTGTTTTGATTTAATGATGATTTAAAGACCATATGAATATGTGGCGCCACCTCATTCACTTTATTGAGAATGATTGAGGTCAGATAATTATCCAGCGGGCTACAAACACAAATATTAAATACACGTTCACTGCTCAATGGTTCAAAACCAGAGCCCGGTAATTCATTTTGCACCAGTTGCAGCGCCTGACGAACAGAACCAAACAGTTGGAATGCACGTGCTGTCGGCTGAATACCGCGTCCATAGCGCACAAATAATTCATCATTGAACATGACTTTCAGACGAGCGACAGCGTTACTGACCGCAGGCTGCGACATCCCCAGCGTATGGGCGGCACGCGTAATGTTTTGTTCCTGCATCACCGCGTCAAATACGGTCAGCAAATTTAAATCAACCATCCGGAGTTGAGGTTTGTTTCCTTCACTACTTGATGTACGTTTCTGCCCCGGTGCATTAATTACGCTATCAGACTCCAATGTCATACAAAACTCCTTTTGCAAAATAGCAAAAATATATTGAGGCTATATGATTTACCATGCATATAAGATCCAAAAAAGAGAATTCAATAAAAATAGGAATATATAAAGAAGCTGAGTGAGATTATGGATGAGTGAAAATCGAACTCATCTATATCACTTAGCGAATGACACGTAGTTTACTCATAGATCGTACGAATAGACAACGATCCAAAATTGGAACAATAAATTAAGTTTTATTAAAATGTTTTATTATTCGCACTTTTAAAATTAACATTTTATATCAAAAATCGCTTTTTACGATTTACAAAGCAAGCATTATTTTACTATAAATACTTACTTATCATATGGATAGAGTTATACTTAAGAAATGTCAAACCCATGAGCATTTACGATGAATCATGTTCAGATGCGACAAAATATGTAAATCATGAATTAACAAAAGAAATTATCATCTATCAAGCACGACAATCTTCAGCACAATTAGCTAATTCAGCCGTTTCGTTTTTATGAGGAATTCCCCTTCATTTCACATGTCAGGGTTGACATCACAAACCATATCCAGTACCACTAAAAGCATATCGAATTCATCTGGAGAATGATGACATGTTCCGTACCACTCGCTTCAACGGCCTACTACTACTAAACGCCTCTTCTGTGCGCGGTAGGCTGGTGTGCGACGTTCAACGTTAAGTCATCATCAGTTAAACGAAAAACCCGCGCCGCTGCGCGGGTTTTTTTATGCTCGTAGCAAGGCGCCCCAAGTTAACCAAGGACCTAAACCATGAGCCAGCAAGTCATTATTTTTGATACGACCTTACGTGATGGTGAACAGGCATTACAGGCAAGCCTGAGCGTGAAAGAGAAACTGCAGATTGCCTTTGCCCTCGAGCGTATGGGCGTTGACGTGATGGAAGTCGGGTTTCCGGTCTCTTCTCCGGGCGATTTTGAATCAGTACAAACCATCGCGCGCAACATTAAAAACAGCCGCGTTTGTGCGCTGGCTCGCTGCGTAGAGGCGGACATTGACGTTGCCGCCGAGTCATTAAAAGTGGCCGAAGCGTTCCGTATTCATACGTTTATTGCCACCTCGCCAATGCATATCGCCACCAAGCTGCGCAGTACGCTGGATGAGGTCATCGAACGTGCGATCTATATGATTAAGCGGGCACGTAACTACACCGACGACGTTGAGTTCTCCTGCGAAGATGCCGGTCGTACTCCTATCGACCAGCTGGCGCGCGTGGTTGAAGCGGCAATTAACGCCGGTGCGACCACTATCAACATTCCAGACACCGTCGGCTACACCCTGCCGTTTGAGTTCTCCAACATTATTACCGGCCTGTACGAACGCGTGCCAAACATCGATAAAGCGATTATCTCCGTTCACACCCACGACGACCTGGGTATGGCGGTCGGCAACTCACTGGCAGCAGTCCACGCCGGCGCTCGTCAGGTTGAAGGCGCGATGAACGGCATCGGCGAGCGCGCGGGTAACTGCTCGCTGGAAGAAGTGATCATGGCGATTAAAGTGCGCAAAGACATTATGAACGTGCACACTGCCATCAACCATAACGAAATCTGGCGTACCAGCCAGACCGTTAGCCAGATCTGCAACATGCCGATCCCGGCCAACAAAGCTATCGTCGGTACCGGCGCGTTTGCTCACTCCTCCGGTATCCACCAGGACGGCGTGCTGAAAAACCGCGAAAACTACGAAATCATGACCCCTGAGTCCATCGGTCTGAACCAGGTCCAGTTGAACCTGACCTCCCGTTCTGGCCGTGCTGCCGTGAAACACCGCATGGAAGAGATGGGCTACAAAGATACCGACTACAACATGGACCACCTGTACGACGCGTTCCTGAAGCTGGCGGACAAAAAAGGTCAGGTCTTCGATTACGATCTGGAAGCGCTGGCGTTCATCAACAAACAGCAGGAAGAGCCAGAGCATTTCCGTCTGGATTACTTTAGCGTGCAGTCAGGCTCCAGCGACATCGCCACTGCGTCCGTGAAGCTGGCCTGCGGTGAAGAAACCAAAGCCGAAGCCGCGAACGGCAACGGCCCTGTTGATGCAATTTATCAGGCGATTAACCGTATTACCGGCTACGACGTTGAGTTGGTGAAATATGACCTGAACGCCAAAGGCCAGGGCAAAGACGCGCTGGGTCAGGTGGATATCGTCGTTAACTATAACGGTCGTCGCTTCCACGGCGTCGGCCTGGCAACGGATATCGTTGAATCCTCGGCTAAAGCAATGGTTCACGTGCTGAACAACATCTGGCGTGCCGCCGAAGTCGAAAAAGAGTTGCAACGCAAAGTTAAGAATAACGAGAACAACAAGGAAACCGTGTAATGTCGAAGAATTACCATATTGCTGTGTTACCAGGTGACGGTATTGGCCCGGAAGTCATGACACAGGCATTGAAAGTACTGGAAGCCGTGCGTCAACGTTTTGATATGCGTATCACCACCAGCCATTACGACGTGGGCGGCATCGCCATCGATCGTCATGGCGAACCGCTGCCGCAGGCGACCGTCGACGGTTGCGACCAGGCGGACGCCATTCTGTTTGGCTCCGTGGGCGGCCCAAAATGGGAAAATCTGCCGCCGAACCAGCAGCCAGAGCGCGGCGCGCTGCTGCCGCTGCGTAAGCACTTCAAGCTGTTCAGCAACCTGCGTCCCGCCAAGCTGTACCAGGGTCTGGAAGAGTTCTGCCCGCTGCGCGCCGATATCGCCGCTAACGGCTTCGACATCCTGTGCGTCCGTGAACTGACCGGCGGTATCTACTTCGGCCAGCCGAAGGGTCGCGAAGGCAGCGGCCAGCACGAGAAAGCGTTTGATACCGAGGTGTATCACCGTTTTGAGATTGAACGTATCGCCCGTATTGCGTTTGAATCTGCACGCAAACGTCGTCACAAAGTGACCTCTATCGATAAATCCAACGTGCTGCAGTCCTCCATTCTGTGGCGCGAAATCGTCAGCGAAATCAGCAAAGAGTACGCCGACGTTGAACTGGCGCATATGTACATCGACAACGCGACGATGCAGCTGATTAAAGATCCCTCGCAGTTTGACGTGGTGCTGTGCTCTAACCTGTTCGGCGACATTCTCTCCGACGAGTGCGCGATGATCACCGGTTCCATGGGTATGCTGCCGTCTGCCAGCCTGAATGAAGAAGGGTTTGGCCTGTATGAACCGGCCGGTGGCTCCGCGCCGGATATCGCGGGCAAAAATATCGCTAACCCGATTGCGCAGATCCTCTCTCTGGCGCTGCTGCTGCGCTACAGCCTGGACGCCAACGACGCGGCCACTGCCATTGAGAACGCCATTAACCGCGCGCTGGAAGAAGGCGTACGGACCAGTGATTTAGCTCGCGGCGCCGCGGCAGTCAGTACCGATGAAATGGGCGACATCATCGCCCGCTATGTTGCCGAAGGGGTGTAATCATGGCGAAGACCTTATACGAAAAGTTGTTTGATGCTCACGTGGTTTATGAAGCGCCAAACGAAACGCCGTTGCTGTACATCGACCGCCACCTGGTGCATGAAGTGACTTCACCGCAGGCGTTTGACGGCCTGCGCGCGCACAACCGTCCGGTGCGTCAACCGGGTAAAACCTTCGCCACGATGGATCACAACGTCTCTACCCAGACCAAAGACATCAACGCCTCCGGCGAGATGGCGCGCATCCAGATGCAGGAGCTGATTAAGAACTGCAACGAGTTCGGCGTTGAGCTGTATGACCTGAATCACCCGTATCAGGGCATCGTGCACGTGATGGGGCCTGAACAGGGCGTTACCCTGCCTGGCATGACTATCGTCTGCGGTGACTCTCATACCGCGACTCACGGCGCATTCGGCGCACTGGCGTTTGGTATCGGCACCTCCGAAGTGGAACACGTGCTGGCGACTCAGACCCTGAAGCAGGGTCGTGCCAAAACCATGAAGATTGAAGTGAACGGCAAAGCGGCAACTGGCATCACTGCCAAAGACATCGTGCTGGCGATTATCGGTAAAACCGGCAGCGCAGGCGGCACCGGCCACGTGGTTGAGTTCTGCGGTCAGGCCATCCGTGACCTGAGCATGGAAGGCCGTATGACGCTGTGCAACATGGCGATCGAACTGGGCGCGAAAGCGGGCCTGGTGGCACCGGATCAGACCACCTTCAACTACGTGGAAGGCCGTCTGCATGCGCCGAAAGGCAAAGATTTCGACGAGGCGGTCGCCTACTGGCAGACCCTGAAAACCGACGATGGTGCCACCTTCGACAGCGTAGTCACCCTGCAAGCGGAAGAAATTGCGCCGCAGGTGACCTGGGGCACCAACCCAGGCCAGGTGATCTCCGTGAATGACAATATTCCGGACCCTGCCTCCTTTAACGATCCGGTAGAGCGTGCCAGCGCCGAGAAAGCGCTGGCCTATATGGGCCTGAAGCCAGGTATCCCGCTGACCGACGTGGCTATTGATAAAGTGTTTATCGGCTCCTGCACCAACTCGCGTATTGAAGATTTACGCGCGGCGGCAGAAATCGCTAAAGGCCGTAAAGTCGCCCCAGGCGTACAGGCGCTGGTCGTGCCTGGCTCCGGCCCGGTGAAAGCGCAGGCGGAAGCGGAAGGTCTGGATAAGATCTTTATCGAAGCGGGCTTTGAATGGCGTCTGCCGGGCTGCTCTATGTGTCTGGCCATGAACAACGATCGTCTGAACCCAGGCGAACGCTGCGCCTCTACCAGCAACCGTAACTTTGAAGGCCGTCAGGGCCGTGGCGGTCGTACTCATCTGGTCAGCCCGGCGATGGCCGCAGCGGCCGCGGTAACCGGCCATTTCGCCGACATTCGTAGCTTGAAATAAGGAAACACCATCATGGCTGAGAAATTTACCCAACATACGGGACTGGTGGTGCCGCTGGATGCCGCGAACGTCGATACCGATGCCATCATTCCAAAGCAGTTTTTGCAGAAAGTGACCCGTACCGGCTTTGGCGCGCACCTGTTTAACGACTGGCGCTTCCTGGACGATAAAGGCGAGCAGCCAAACCCGGAGTTCGTGCTGAACTTCCCGGAGTTCAAGGGAGCCTCTATTCTGCTGGCGCGCGAAAACTTCGGCTGCGGTTCGTCTCGCGAACACGCACCGTGGGCGCTGACCGACTACGGTTTTAAAGTGGTGATTGCCCCAAGCTTCGCCGATATCTTTTACGGCAACAGCTTTAACAACCAGTTGCTGCCGGTCACCCTGAGCGATGCGCAGGTCGACGAAATGTTTGAATTGGTGAAAGCCAACCCGGGCATAACGTTTGAAGTGGATCTGGAAGCACAGGTGGTGAAGGCGGGGGAGAAATCCTACAGCTTTAAAATTGACGACTTCCGTCGCCACTGCATGTTGAACGGGCTGGATAGCATTGGCCTGACGCTGCAGCATGAAGATGCGATTTCTGCTTACGAAAACAAGCAGCCGGCGTTTATGCAGTAATCCGTAACATTGCTGCCTCCCCGGAGGCGGCGCGTTCGCGCCTTGTCCGGGCTACCGCTGTTAGTAGCCCGGCCGAGCGCAGCGACGCCGGGGCTGCACAAAACTAAACGTCCTTCACCCGCCCGGTCATCACCAGCGTCACCAGCGAAATCCCGGCTATCACCCAGTACACCGAGTAGTGACCAAAGCTCTGCGCCAGCGCCCCCTGAATAATCCCCGCCAGAATCACCCCGGTTGAAATGCTGTTGGTAAACAGCGTAGTCGCCGCTCCCGCACGACCCGGCATCAGGTCCTGGAACCACAGCATACCAATCCCGGCGACAATGCCGATAAACACCGCGTTAAACAGCTGGAGCACCAGCAACGACGTATGGCTATGGAAGAAGATCAGCCCGACGTAGAACAGCACCCCGGCGGCCACCGCCGTTACCATCATCCGCCGCTTACCGAAGCGCTTCACGTAGTATCCCGCGAGGATCATCGCTGGAATTTCCAGCCCTGCCGCCGTGCCCATCAGGATCCCCGCCAGGCTATCCGGCAGACCAAGATCGCTGCTGATCCACAGCGGCATATCGATGATATACATGGTGTTACAGGTCCACATCAGCGTCGAGGCGATAAACAGCATCCGCACGTTGCTGTCTTTCCAGCCGCTAATCTGGTTCTGCACCGCATCGGCAGGCTGTTCGACTCTGGCGACCGACGGTAACGTCAGGGCAATCAGCGTCAGGCTGATGGCAAAAATTCCCGCAGCAATGGAAAACATGGCGGTAAAGCCATAGTTAAGTGCCAGCATGAAAGCCAGCGGCGGGCCAATCACCCACGCCAGCGACAGCTGCGCACGCATTACCGAACTGAACATCACCACTTCACGCGCCGAGCTATCGGCATATTCACGCGCCAGCGCGAACAGTTGCGGCATCGCGGCGTTGGCGATCGAGGCCAGCAGCACGCCGCAGGTAATCAGCGTCAGATAGTGGCGGTTGAAGGCGAAAAGTAGCGCGTTGCCCACCGCCATCAGGCAGCAGAACATGATCAGCTTGCGCCGATCGCCCCGGTTATCAGATCGTTTTGCCAGCCCAAGGCTGACGACGATCCCGGCGATGGCGTTGACGGTATAGAACAACCCCACCCAGAACGGCTGCACACCGACTTCTCGGCTGAGATACAAACTCAGCGTCGGCGCCTGCAATGCCCCCGCTATGCCCATCATAAAGGCCACCAGCATAAAGGCGGCATACACACCGTTGAGACGTCGTCCCATCGTCATTAACCAGAGCATCAGAAATCCTTTCGCGAAAGAATAAAAAAAAGCCAGCAGATGATACCTGCTGGCAAATACTCAGTCACACATGATTAGGCGAATTAATACTCAGAGGTCGGGTTCGTAACTTCCCACTGCATCAGATAGTTCAGCACTTCAAGCCGCTGTGCGGTCGCCTGACGGGCCAGCCAGGAAACATTTTTGGTAGCAGAGAAATAACGCTGGTAGAACTGATACATGGTGACCTCCTCATTTCCCCTTCGCTTCATCGAAATCAATTATTGGCTTAATATAGGGATTAATAAATTGCTGAGTTTTTATCAGGAGTTCCCCTTTTATGCCTTCAGGTCGATTACAGCAGCAGTTCATCCGCTTATGGCAATGCTGCGAAGGAAAATCGCAGGAGACCACGCTCAACTCACTGGCCGAGCTGCTCAACTGCTCTCGCCGCCATATGCGTACGCTTTTGAACACCATGGAGGCGCGGGGATGGCTGACCTGGGAAGCGGAAGCCGGGCGCGGTAAGCGCTCTAAGCTGACTTTCCTCTATACCGGGTTAGCTCTTCAACAACAGCGCGCGGAAGATTTGCTCGAGCAGGATAGGATCGATCAACTGGTACAACTGGTCGGCGACAAGGCTGCGGTGCGACAGATGCTGGTATCGCATCTGGGCCGCAGCTTCCGTCAGGGGCGACATATTCTGCGAGTGCTTTACTACCGTCCGATGCGCAATTTACTGCCGGGAACGGCGCTTCGGCGCTCGGAAACCCATATTGCGCGGCAAATCTTCAGTGCGCTGACCCGGGTAAATGAGGTAAATGGGGAACTGGAAGCGGATATTGCGCACCATTGGCAGGCCATATCCCCATTACACTGGCGTTTTTATTTGCGTCCCGGCATCCATTTTCATCACGGTCGTGAACTGGAGATGGAGGATGTCATCAGTTCGCTGCATCGCAGCATGACGCTGTCGCTCTTTTCCAACATCACGCGCATTCATTCCCCAACCGCCTGGACGCTCGATGTCCATCTGAGCGAACCCGACCGCTGGCTGCCGTGGCTGCTGGGCCAGGTATCGGCGATGATCCTGCCCCGCGAATGGCAATCGCTCAGCGACTTCCCGCGCATGCCGGTAGGTACCGGACCGTATGCCGTCGCCCGTAACAACCAGAACCAACTGAAGATCCACGCGTTTGATGACTATTTCGGTTTCCGGGCGCTGATTGACGAGGTGAACGTCTGGGTGCTACCGGAAATCAGCGATGAGCCGAACGGTGGCCTGACGCTCCAGGGCACTACCCAGAGCGAAAAAGCGGTAGAAAGCCGCCTCGAAGAGGGCTGCTACTATCTGCTGTTTGATGCGCGCAGTTCGCGCGGCAACAACCCGGCGGTGCGCCAGTGGCTGAGCCACATTTTCCACCCGAACAACCTGCTATATCACGCAGGCGAGCAGCACCAGAGCCACTGGTTCCCGGCCTACGGCCTGCTGCCGCGCTGGCACCATGCCCGTAGCCACGCCTGTGAAAAACCGGCAGGTCTTGAGTCGGTCACCCTCACCTACTACCGCGATCACGTAGAACACCGGACGATCGGTCAGATCATGGAGGCGCTGCTGGCGGCGCACCAGGTCAAACTGGTTATTCAGGAAGTGGACTACGACGAATGGCACCGTGGCGAAGTGGTCAGCGATATCTGGCTGAATAGCGCCAACTTTACGTTGCCGCTCGACTTCTCGATTTTTGCCTACCTTTATGAAGTGCCGCTGATCCGCCACTGTATTCCCATCGACTGGGAGGAGGACGCACAGCGCTGGCGCGAAGGAGAACTTTCACTGCCCGACTGGTGCCAAAGTCTGCTGGCAAATCAGTCCATTGTACCGCTGATCCACCACTGGCTGATGCTGCAAGGTCAGCGCAGTATGCGCGGCGTTCGCATGAACACCCTGGGCTGGTTCGACTTTAAATCCGCCTGGTTTGCACCGCCGGATCCTTAAGGCTTTTGATTTATTCACGTAATCATTACAATGTGCCGTTCTCAACGGGGTGCTGCGCCGAGTGCGCGGGCTGAGAGATACCCGTCGAACCTGATCCGGATAATCCCGGCGAAGGGATTTGAGGCTAACTCAAAATCCTTTGCCACCATTTTATAAAGGTGCAAAGTGCTCAAAAAATTACTCCCCCTGCTGGTGCTGGTTGCCGCTCCGGCCCTCGCCAAGCCTGTACTGACCGTCTATACCTACGACTCCTTTGCTGCCGATTGGGGCCCGGGCCCGGCGGTGAAAAAAGCGTTTGAAGCCGACTGCAACTGCGAGCTGAAGTACGTGGCGCTGGAAGACGGCGTTTCGTTGCTCAACCGCCTACGCATGGAAGGCAAAAATAGCAAAGCCGACGTGGTGCTGGGGCTGGATAACAACCTGCTGCAGGCGGCAACCGACACCAAACTGTTTGCCAAAAGCAACGTTTCTACCACCGCCGTTACCGTACCGGGCGGCTGGAACAACGACACCTTCGTGCCGTTCGACTACGGCTACTTCGCCTTCGTCTATGATAAAAACAAGCTGAAAAATCCGCCGAAAAGCCTGAAGGAACTGGTTGAGAGCGACCAGAAATGGCGCGTGATTTATGAAGACCCGCGCACCAGCACGCCGGGCCTTGGCCTGCTGCTGTGGATGCAAAAAGTCTACGGCGACAAAGCGCCGGAAGCCTGGCAGAAGCTGGCGGCGAAAACGGTCACCGTCACCAAAGGCTGGAGCGAAGCCTACGGCCTGTTCCTGAAAGGGGAAAGCGATCTGGTGCTGAGCTACACCACCTCTCCGGCGTACCACATCATTGACGAGAAGAAAGATAACTACGCGGCGGCAAACTTTAGCGAAGGCCACTATCTGCAGGTGGAAGTGGCGGCGAAAACCGCGGCCAGCAAACAGCAGAAGCTGGCAGATGAGTTCCTGAAGTTTATGGTCTCTCCGGCCTTCCAGAACACCATCCCAACCGGCAACTGGATGTACCCGGTGACCAACGTCACCCTGCCAGAAGGCTTTAATGGTCTGGTGAAACCGCAAACCGCGCTGGAGTTTACCCCGCAGCAGGTGGCTTCCGAACGTCAAAACTGGATTAACGCATGGCTTCGCGCAGCCAGCCGCTAATCCCTCGCTGGCTGTATCCAGGGCTGACGGCAACCACGCTGATGGTTGCCGTCGCGCTGGCGGCGTTTCTGGCGCTGTGGCTGAACGCACCGGAAACGTCCTGGTCAACGCTGCTCGGCGATAGCTACCTGTGGCACGTGGTGCGCTTCTCCTTCTGGCAGGCGTTCCTCTCAGCGCTGCTGTCGGTCGTGCCGGCCATTTTCCTCGCCCGCGCGCTCTACCGCCGACGTTTTCCCGGCCGCACGCTGCTGCTGCGGCTGTGCGCCATGACGTTGATTCTTCCGGTACTGGTTGCCGTCTTCGGTATTCTGAGCGTTTACGGGCGTCAGGGCTGGCTGGCCCAGCTTTTTGCCTGGCTTGGCTGGCAGTGGCGCTTCTCGCCCTACGGCCTACAGGGTATTCTGCTGGCGCATGTTTTCTTTAATATGCCAATGGCGACTCGCCTGCTATTACAGGCGCTGGAGCAGATCCCCGGCGAGCAGCGTCAGCTTGCAGCCCAACTGGGAATGCGCGGCTACCCGTTCTTCCGTCTGGTGGAATGGCCGTGGATGCGCCGACAAATTCTGCCCATCGCCACGCTGATTTTCATGCTCTGCTTCGCCAGCTTTGCCACCGTGCTATCGCTCGGCGGCGGGCCGTCCGCGACGACCATCGAGCTGGCTATCTACCAGTCGCTGAATTTTGATTACGACCCGGCGCGCGCTGCCATGCTGGCACTGATTCAGATGGGCTGCTGTCTGATGCTGGTATTACTGAGCCAACGGCTTAGTCGGGCTATCGCCGTGGGCAACAGCCACATTCACGGATGGCGTGACCCGGACGACCGCTGGCACAGCCGGATAGTCGACACCCTGCTGATTCTTCTCACGTTACTGCTGCTGCTCCCCCCGCTGCTGGCAGTGGTGATTGACGGGGTCAATCCGTCGATGTTGCAGGTCTTTACCCAGCCGGTACTCTGGAAGGCGCTCGGTACCTCGTTGCGCATCGCCATTGCCGCCGGGGTAATCTGCGTAGTGCTGACCATGATGCTGTTGTGGAGCAGCCGCGAGCTGCGCGCCCGCAACCAGCCACTGGCCGGGCAGGCGATGGAGCTGAGCGGCATGCTGATCCTCGCCATGCCGGGTATCGTACTGGCGACCGGCTTCTTCCTGCTACTCAACAATACCGTTGGCCTGCCCGACTCCGCCGACGGCATTGTGATTTTCACCAACGCCCTGATGGCGGTGCCTTATGCCCTCAAGGTACTGGAAACGCCAATGCGCGATATTACCGCCCGCTACAGCATCCTGTGCGAATCGCTGGGGCTTTCTGGCTTTAATCGCCTGAAGGTGGTTGAACTGCGCGCCCTGAAACGCCCGTTGGCGCAGGCGCTGGCCTTTGCCTGTGTGCTGTCGATTGGTGATTTCGGGGTGGTCGCGCTGTTCGGCAATGAGAATTTCCGTACGCTGCCGTTTTATCTCTATCAGCAAATCGGCGCCTACCGCAGCCAGGACGGCGCGGTCACCGCGCTGATTTTGCTGCTGCTCTGCTTCCTGTTGTTCACCGTTATTGAAAAGTTACCCGGACGCCATGCTAAAACTGAATGATGTCACCTGGCTTTACCAGCACCTGCCGATGCGCTTTAGCACATCGATTGCCCAAGGCGAAAAAGTGGCTATCCTCGGCCCCAGCGGCGCGGGGAAATCGACGCTGCTCAACCTGATAGCCGGCTTTCTGACGCCCGCCAGCGGTACGTTAATGCTCGAAGGCCGGGTGCATACCCATACGCCACCGTCACAGCGTCCAGTGTCGATGCTGTTCCAGGAAAACAATCTTTTCAGCCACCTGACCGTGCGCCAGAACATTGGGCTGGGCATGAGTCCACGTCTCTCACTCACCGCGGAGCAGCAGCGAAAATTACAGGTGATTGCCGGGCAGATGGGCATTGAATCGATGCTGGACAGGCTGCCCGGAGAGCTCTCCGGCGGGCAACGTCAACGTGCCGCGCTGGCGCGCTGCCTGGTGCGTGAACAGCCGATCTTACTGCTGGACGAACCGTTTTCGGCACTCGACCCAGCGCTGCGTCAGGAGATGCTACAGCTGGTTGATGAGGTGTGTCAGCGGCAGAACTTAACGCTGCTGATGGTTTCGCACAGCGTGGAAGACGCGGCCAGGATTGCACCGCGCGCGATGGTGGTCGCGGAAGGGCGTATCGCCTGGGATGGCGATACGCAGGCGTTATTAAGCGGGAAAGCTAGCGCGTCCGCGCTGCTCGGCATTCGTGCGTGATGCTTTGCCGGATGGCGGCTGCGCCTTATCCGGCACACTACAGCCCCACTACCTTACGCAAAATCTCGATATACACCGGCATCAGCGGGTGACGAATCACGCTCACCAGCGCCACCACGCCGACGCCCAGCACCAGCGGTGCCAGCAACAGCAGGCGCTGGCGCGTTAACAGCGCGCTCAGGCGATCGTGATTCTCTTTTGCGCTGCGCCATAAACGCCAGCACAGCCACGCCGCCAGCCATAACAACAGCGCCGCCGCCAGCAGCAGCCATTTAAAGCTCGCGCTGTGCTCATCTGCAGGAATGTCGATTGCCGCCCCGGCCAGAATGCCCGGCAGGAAGTAGAGCGGCGGCCAGAGCAGGCAGCCAATAATATTGGGGGTGATAAATTTTGCTACCGGCAGGTCAAGCATACCGGCCACCATCGGCACCAGCGGCCGCGTCGGGCCGACAAAACGCCCCACCAGAATGGTGAACATGCTGTGCTGATGCAGCGCATGCTCGGTTTTATCCAGCAGCGCCTTGTTTTTCTTCATAAATGACCAGCGATGCAGCGGCTTTTTAAAGCGCCAGCCAAGCCAGAAAGAGATCCAATCGCCCAACAGGCACCCGATAATCCCCGCCAACCATGCTTGCCAGAAATTCACCTCGCCGCTGCCGATAAGCGCGCCCAAACCGGCCATCATCACGGTCCCCGGCAATATCAGCCCTACCAGCGCCAGAGATTCCAGAAACGCGACCAGCGCCACCGCAATCAGCGAATAGGTCGTGGACTGAGTAATAAAGTGTTCCAGCAGTGCTTGCATAGTGTGCCCGGTTTGAAAACGAAGCAGGGATTCTCCAGAGCGTCTCCCCCATCGTCAAGCCTTCAATTGTCTTTAGAGTTTACTGGCAAAGACAAAAACCAACACACCGCATTTCCTTTTCTTTACTTTTTATTCACACCCTGCACGGAATTCGCTGGGGCTCGCGCCGGTGCATTTTTTAAATACACGGGAGAAATAGAGCTGATCCTCAAAACCGACGTTGCGCCCTACCGTGGCGATAGGCATGCGCGTGGTGCTCAGCAGCAGCTTCGCCTGGCTGATGCGCTGATCCTCGCGCCAGCTCAGTACGCTCACGCCAAGCTGCTGGCGGAACAGGTGCGATAGGCGCGACGGCGACAGGCATACATGCTGCGCCACGCTGGCGATATCAAAATGGCTGTCGGCAAGGTGGTCACTGATGTACTGGCAGGCATCGCGCACGCGGTTGTCCATCGGCGGATGCAGCGATTCATTGATGGCTTCCATGCGGCGCAGCAGCAGTTGCTCCAGCAGGTTAATCGCCAGATGCTCAGAATAGCGCCCGATGCCCTGCCCGGCGTCGATAATCTTGCCAAACAGCTCAGAGATTTCCACCTGATGCGCTTCATCCGGGCGATAAAAACCGGTCTGCGCGACGATGGCCGGCCAGTTGAGCCACTCGTGCCAGTAGGCGCGCGGACGGAAGTAGACCCATTGGTGATACCACTCAGTGGCATCAGGGTGGCGGCCATAGTGGTGAATCTCACCCGGCGGGAACAGCAGCATATCACCCTGGCGACAGACAAACTGCTTGCCCTGGTTTTCAATCACCCCCTCACCGCGCACCGTCAGGTTGAGGATAAACCCCTTCATGCCCAGCGGACGGTCAATAAAGAAATCCAGATAGCCACCGGCTTCAATCGGCGTTAAGCCCGCGACCAGATGGGCGTTAAATGAATAGCCCGGTAGCAGGGGATCGTTTTGCATTTCAGCCATATCTGCTCGCTCTCGCTTATCTCGGAAGAAACCAATTATCCATATTCGGCTTTTTAGCGTTATCCCCTGCATGCTTTAGGCACAATGTAGACCTTGCTTCAGGCGCCCCTTGATGAACAAGGCATTCAGAGAGCAAACCCGCGAACCAGCCCCCTTCAGGGTAACAACTAAAGTGTCTATAAAGACGGCAGAAAAGTCCACATTGAATATTTGCACGGCGTCACACTTTGACTGCTCATAGCAAGATAATCCATAAGATTAGCGGTTCCAGCCTGACGGTTTTTAGCGGGGATATCTACTGTTTCACTATCACGTATTCTTTGAGATGGAGTAACACGATGGCAATCGCAATTGGCCTCGATTTTGGTAGTGACTCAGTCCGCGCCCTGGCGGTAGATTGCGCAACGGGTGAAGAGATCGCGACCAGCGTCGAATGGTATCCACGCTGGCAGGAAGGGCGTTTCTGCGACGCGCCAAATAACCGTTTTCGCCACCACCCGCGCGACTATATTGAATCGATGGAAGCGGCGCTGAAAGGCGTGCTGGCCGAACTCTCTAGCACACAACGTGCCGATGTGGTCGGTATTGGCGTCGACAGCACCGGCTCAACCCCTGCACCTATTGATGCCGACGGCAACGTGTTGGCCCTCAAAGAGGAGTTTGCCAACAACCCGAACGCCATGTTCGTGCTGTGGAAAGACCACACGGCGGTGGAAGAAGCGGAAGCCATCACCCGCCTGTGCCACCAGCCTGGTAAAGAAGACTACTCCCGCTATATTGGCGGCATCTATTCCAGCGAATGGTTCTGGGCCAAAATCCTGCACGTCACCCGCGAAGATAGTGCCGTTGCGCAGGCCGCCGCCTCGTGGATTGAGCTGTGCGACTGGGTTCCAGCGCTGCTCTCCGGCACCACTCGCCCGCAGGATATTCGCCGCGGTCGCTGCAGCGCCGGGCATAAATCGCTGTGGCATGAAAGCTGGGGCGGCCTGCCGCCGGCAGCATTCTTCGATGAGCTCGACCCGATTCTGAATCAGCACCTGCCGTGCCCAATGTTTAGCGAAACCTGGACGGCTGATGTTCCGGTCGGCAACCTGACCGCTGACTGGGCCGAACGTCTGGGGCTTTCCACCAAAGTGGCTATCTCCGGCGGCGCGTTCGATTGCCATATGGGTGCCGTTGGCGCAGGGGCACAGCCCAATGCACTGGTGAAAGTTATCGGCACCTCAACCTGCGACATCTTAATTGCCGACAAAAACAGCGTCGGCAGCCGTACGGTAAAAGGCATCTGCGGCCAGGTAGACGGCAGCGTGGTACCAAACTTTATCGGCATGGAAGCAGGCCAGTCCGCCTTCGGCGATATCTACGCCTGGTTTGGCCGCGTGCTCGGCTGGCCGCTGGAACAGCTTGCTGCGCAGCACCCCGAACTGAAAGCGCAGATCAAAGCCAGCCAGAAACAGCTACTGCCTGCCCTGACCGAAGCCTGGGCTAACAACCCGTCGCTCGACCATCTCCCCGTCGTTCTCGACTGGTTTAATGGCCGCCGTACCCCGAACGCCAACCAGCGTTTGAAAGGGGTGATCACCGACTTGAACCTCGCCACCGACGCCCCGGCGCTGTTCGGTGGGCTGATTGCCGCCACCGCTTTTGGTGCACGCGCCATTATGGAGTGCTTCACCGAGCAGGGTATTCCGGTCAACAACGTGATGGCATTAGGCGGCATCGCCCGTAAAAACCGCGTCATCATGCAGGCCTGCTGCGACGTTCTGAACCGTCCGCTGCAAATTGTGGCCTCTGACCAATGCTGTGCGCTGGGCGCGGCCATTTTTGCCGCCGTTGCCGCACGCGTACATACCGATATTCCGGCGGCTCAGCAACAAATGGCAAGCCGTGTCGAACACACCTTACAGCCGCGACCACAGCAGGCTCAGCGCTTTGAAGAGCTTTATCAGCGCTATCTGCAGTGGGCCGTGAGCGCCGAACAACACTATCTCCCTGCTGCATCCTCGGAAAAATCCGCGGCCTCTCAGGCAGCCCTGACTCATTAAAGGATACGACTATGACCGTTTTTGATAATTATGAAGTGTGGTTTGTCATTGGTAGCCAACACCTGTACGGGGCGGAAACGCTGCGCCAGGTGACGCAAAACGCGGAGCAGGTCGTCAAAGCCTTAAACACCGAAGCTAAGCTGCCGTGCAAACTGGTGCTGAAACCGCTGGGTACGCGCCCGGATGAGATCACCGCGATCTGCCGCGATGCAAACTACGATGAGAAGTGCGCGGGGATGATCGTCTGGCTGCACACCTTCTCTCCGGCGAAGATGTGGATCAACGGCCTGACCATCCTCAACAAACCGCTGCTGCAGTTCCATACCCAGTTCAACGCATCTTTGCCGTGGGACAGCATTGATATGGACTTTATGAACCTGAACCAGACCGCGCACGGCGGCCGCGAGTTCGGCTTCATTGGCGCACGCATGCGTCAGCAGCACAGCGTGGTGACCGGCCACTGGCAGGATAAACGTGCCCACGAGCGTATCGGCTCCTGGATGCGCCAGGCGGTATCTAAACAGGATACCCGTCAGCTGAAAGTGTGCCGCTTTGGCGACAACATGCGTGAAGTGGCGGTAACCGACGGCGATAAAGTGGCGGCGCAGATTAAGTTCGGTTTCTCCGTCAATACCTGGGCGGTGGGCGACCTGGTGCAGGTGGTTAACGCCGTGACCGACGGTGAAATCAGCGCGCTTGTCGACGAATACGAAAGCAGCTACCGCTTCACCGCAGCCACCCAAGTCCACGGCGACAAACGCCAGAACGTGCTGGACGCCGCGCGTATCGAACTGGGGATGAAACGCTTCCTGGAAGAAGGCGGTTTCCACGCCTTCACCACCACCTTTGAAGATTTGCACGGCCTGAAGCAACTCCCTGGTCTCGCCGTGCAGCGCCTGATGCAGCAAGGTTACGGCTTTGCGGGCGAGGGCGACTGGAAAACTGCCGCCCTGCTTCGCATTATGAAAGTGATGTCGACCGGTCTACAGGGCGGCACCTCATTTATGGAAGACTACACCTACCACTTCAACGGCGGTAACGACCTGGTGCTCGGTTCGCACATGCTGGAAGTATGCCCGTCCATCGCCGTGGCGGAAAAACCGCTGCTTGATGTACAGCATCTGGGCATCGGCGGTAAAGCGGACCCTGCGCGTCTTATCTTCAACACCCAGACCGGCCCGGCCGTTGTCGCCAGCCTGATTGACCTCGGCGACCGCTATCGCCTGCTGGTTAACACCATCGAAACGGTGAAAACCCCGCACGACCTGCCGAAACTGCCGGTGGCCAACGCGCTGTGGAAAGCCCATCCGAATCTGGAAACCGCCTCAGAAGCGTGGATCCTGGCGGGTGGCGCGCACCACACCGTGTTCAGCCACGCGCTGACGCTGGACGATATGCGCCAGTTCGCTGAACTGCACGATATCGAAATTGCCGTCATCGACAACGATACCCACCTGCCAGCGTTCAAAGACGCGCTGCGCTGGAACGAAGTGTATTACGGGTTCAAACGTTAAGCCGATTTTCCCCTCACCCTCTCCCCAAGGGGAGAGGGCCGGGGTGAGGGAAATTCAGACTCGGAGCAAAGCATGCTAGAAGATCTCAAACGCCAGGTGCTGGAAGCCAACCTGGCGCTGCCAAAACACAATCTGGTCACCCTGACCTGGGGCAACGTCAGCGCCGTCGACCGCGAGCGCGGCGTACTGGTTATCAAACCCTCCGGCGTCGATTACAGCGTGATGACCGCCGAGGATATGGTGGTAGTGAGCCTGGCAACCGGTGAAGTGGTGGAAGGCAATAAAAAACCGTCCTCGGACACCCCGACTCATCGCCTGCTGTATCAGGCATTCCCCACGCTCGGCGGCATTGTCCATACCCACTCCCGTCACGCGACCATCTGGGCGCAGGCCGGGCAGCCAATCCCGGCAACCGGCACCACCCACGCGGACTATTTCTACGGCTCGGTGCCCTGCACGCGCCTGATGACCGATGCGGAGATCAACGGCGACTACGAATGGGAAACTGGCGCGGTGATCGTTGAAACCTTCCGCGAGAATGACATCGACCCGGCGCAAATGCCCGGCGTGCTGGTGCACTCCCACGGCCCGTTTGCCTGGGGAAAAAATGCCGAAGACGCGGTACATAACGCCATCGTGCTAGAAGAGATTGCCTATATGGGCATCTTCTGTCGTCAGCTCGCACCGCAGTTGCCGGATATGCAGCAAACGCTGCTGGATAAACACTATCTGCGCAAACATGGGGCAAAAGCCTATTACGGCCAGTAGCCCGGACGAGGCGCAGCCGACTCCGGGATCTCACCGGCAACCCCTGTATAAACCACCAGCACTCCCCCTTAAACCAGGCTATAATCAAGCCTGGTTTTTTTATGGATGAGTTCACGCGTGACCCAGCCCCAAGCAGGTTTTCTTCTTACCCGTCACTGGCGGGATACCCCGCAGGGTACCGAACTGGCTTTCTGGCTGGCGACCGATAACGGCCCGCTGCAGGTCACGCTACCGCCGCAGGAGTCAGTGGCCTTTATCCCCGAAGCCCAGCGCGCACAGGTGGAACGCCTGCTGCAGGGTGAAAACGGCCTGCGTCTGGCCCCGCTTACGCTCAAAGACTTTCACCGTCAGCCAGTATTCGGCCTCTACTGCCGCGCCCATCGCCAGTTGATGCGGCTGGAAAAACTGCTGCGAGAAAACGGCATTACCGTCTACGAAGCCGATATTCGCCCGCCAGAGCGTTATCTGATGGAGCGTTTTATTACCGCGCCGGTATGGGTGGAAGGCACGCCGCGCGGTGCGGCACTGACCCAGGCGCGCATGAAGCCCAACCCGGAGTACCGGCCGCCGTTGAAGTGGGTGTCGCTGGATATCGAAACCAGCCGCCACGGCGAGCTCTACTGCATTGGCCTGGAGGGCTGCGGGCAACGCACCGTCTATATGCTTGGAGCAGAGCCCGAGCAGCAGCCGCAGGTGGATTTTCATCTTGAATATGTCGCCAGCCGCCCGCTGCTGCTGGAAAAACTCAACACCTGGTTTGCTGAGCACGACCCGGACGTACTGATTGGCTGGAACGTGGTGCAGTTCGACCTGCGCGTGCTGCAAAAGAGCGCCGAACGCTACCGGGTGCCCCTGCTGCTTGGGCGCGGCAACAGCGAGCTGGAGTGGCGCGAGCACGGCTTTAAGAACGGCGTGTTCTTCGCACAAGCTGCCGGTCGCCTGATAATCGACGGCATCGACGCGCTGAAATCTGCTTTCTGGAGCTTTACCTCGTTTTCACTGGAGAACGTCGCCCGGGAACTGCTGGGCGAAGGCAAAGCCATCGATAACCCGTGGGACAGAATGGACGAAATTGACCGCCGTTTCGCCGAAGATAAGCCTGCGTTAGCGACCTATAACCTCAAAGACTGCGAGCTGGTCACGCGCATCTTCCACAAAACCGAGATCATGCCGTTTTTACTGGAACGTGCGACGGTCAACGGGCTGGCGGTTG
Source organism: Kluyvera sp. CHPC 1.2972 (assembly GCF_036759925.1). Classification (NCBI taxonomy): domain Bacteria; kingdom Pseudomonadati; phylum Pseudomonadota; class Gammaproteobacteria; order Enterobacterales; family Enterobacteriaceae; genus Kluyvera; species Kluyvera sp. CHPC 1.2972. The sequence goes on from NZ_JAPKIB010000006.1 coordinate 156,495, forward strand.
ACCGGCACGGCGGCTCGGTGGCAGCCTTCAGCCACCTCTATTTCCCCCGCATGCACCGCCTCGGCTACGTCGCGCCCAATCTCGGCGAAGTGCCGCCGCAGGCGAGCCCCGGCGGCTACGTGATGGACTCGCGCCCTGGCCTGTACGACTCCGTGCTGGTGCTGGACTACAAAAGCCTGTACCCGTCAATTATCCGCTCGTTTCTAATTGATCCGGTTGGGCTGATTGAAGGCATGGCACACCCGGATACGCAGCACAGCACCGAAGGTTTCCTCGATGCCTGGTTCTCCCGCGACAAGCACTGTCTGCCGGGGATCGTCAGCCAGATCTGGCACGCCCGCGATGAAGCCAAACTGCATAAGAACAAACCCCTGTCGCAGGCGCTGAAGATCATTATGAATGCCTTCTATGGCGTACTGGGCACCAGCGCCTGCCGCTTTTTCGATCCGCGGCTGGCGTCGTCGATCACCATGCGCGGCCACGCGATCATGCGCCAGACCAAAGCGTTAATTGAATCTCAGGGCTACGACGTGATTTACGGCGACACCGACTCCACCTTCGTCTGGCTAAAACGCGCACACGGTGAAGAAGAAGCTGGGGCCATTGGCCGATCGCTGGTCGATTTTGTTAACCAGTGGTGGGCCGACGAACTGCAGAAAAAAGGGCTGACCAGCGCGCTGGAGCTGGAGTTTGAAACCCACTTCTGCCGCTTCCTGATGCCGACCATCCGCGGCGCCGATACCGGCAGTAAAAAGCGCTATGCGGGGATGATTCAGGAAGGCAGCGAGCAGCGGATGCTGTACAAAGGGCTGGAAACGGTACGTACCGACTGGACGCCGCTGGCGCAGCAGTTCCAGCAGGCGCTTTACCTACGCATTTTCCGCAATGAGCCGTACCGGGACTTTATCCTTGAAACCATCGATAAGCTGATGGCGGGCGAGCTCGATGAACAGCTGGTCTACCGCAAGCAGCTGCGCCGCCCACTGGCGGAATATCAGAAAAATATTCCACCACACGTACGCGCCGCCCGCCTTGCCGATGAGCACAACGTGCGGTTAGGCCGCCCGCAGCAGTATCAACAGCGCGGCAGCATACGTTACGTCTGGACCATCAACGGCCCGGAACCCGTGGCCTACCAGCAATCGCCGCTTGATTACGACCACTACCTGACGAAACAATTAGCGCCGGTTGCCGAAGGAATTCTCCCCTTTGTCGACGATGATTTTGCTACAATAGTGACAGGGCAACTGGGTCTATTTTGACAGGTGACTAACGTCTCGCCATCCAGTACCATAGCGCCCTTTCCATTCCTGGACCAAATTCACTCGCCGCCTGCTTTCAAAGGTGGTGGATGAATATTGCCTGCAATTTATTAAAGATAGAGCCGAACGCATATGCCTTTTACACTTGGTCAACGCTGGATCAGCGATACAGAAAGCGAACTGGGACTTGGTACCGTTGTTGCAATGGATGCACGCACCGTCACCCTACTCTTTCCGGCAACCGGAGAGAATCGTCTGTATGCCCGTAGCGACTCCCCCGTGACCCGCGTAATGTTTAATCCCGGCGACACGATAACAAGCCATGAAGGCTGGCAGTTGCTCGTTGACGAAGTTATCGAAGAAAATGGCCTGCTGGCCTACATTGGCACCCGCCAGGACACCGAAGAGACCGGCGTCATGATGCGCGAAGTGCTGCTCGACAGCAAACTGGTGTTCAGCAAACCGCAGGACCGTCTCTTTGCCGGGCAGATCGACCGTATGGACCGCTTTGCTCTGCGCTACCGCGCGCGTAAATACCAGAGTGAACAGTACCGCATGCCGTGGAGCGGCCTGCGCGGCCAGCGCACCAGCCTGATCCCGCACCAGCTCAATATCGCCCATGACGTGGGCCGTCGCCATGCGCCGCGCGTCCTGCTGGCGGACGAAGTGGGTTTAGGTAAAACCATCGAAGCCGGGATGATCCTGCACCAACAGCTGCTGTCCGGTGCCGCCCAGCGCGTACTGATCATCGTCCCGGAAACCCTGCAGCATCAGTGGCTGGTTGAAATGCTCCGTCGCTTCAACCTGCGCTTTGCGCTGTTCGACGACGAACGCTATGCCGAAGCCCAGCACGATGCCTACAACCCGTTTGAAACCGAACAGCTGGTTATCTGCTCGCTGGATTTCGTGCGCCGCAACAAGCAGCGCCTGGAGAACCTGTGCGAAGCCGAGTGGGATATCATGGTGGTCGACGAAGCGCACCACCTGGTGTGGAGCGAAGAGGCGCCAAGCCGCGAATATCAAGCCATTGAACAGCTCGCCGAACGCGTGCCTGGTGTACTGCTGCTGACGGCGACCCCGGAACAGCTGGGGATGGAAAGCCACTTTGCGCGTCTGCGTCTGCTGGATCCAAACCGCTTCCACGATTTCGAGCAGTTTGTTGAAGAGCAGAAAAACTACCGCCCGGTAGCCGATGCCGTTGCCCTGCTGCTGGCGGGCAACAAGCTCAGCAACGATGAACTGAACATGCTGGGTGAGCTGATTGGCGAGCAGGATATCGAAGCCCTGCTGCAGACCGCTAACAGCGATCGCGACGGCGCAGAAGCCGCTCGTCAGGAACTGATCAGCATGCTGATGGACCGCCACGGCACCAGCCGCGTGCTGTTCCGTAACACCCGTAACGGCGTGAAAGGCTTCCCGAAACGCGAACTGCACACCATCAAGCTGCCGTTGCCGATGCAGTATCAGACGGCAATTAAAGTCTCCGGCATTATGGGCGCCCGTAAGAGTGCAGAAGAACGCGCCCGCGACATGCTCTACCCGGAGCAGATTTATCAGGAATTTGAAGGCGACACCGGCACCTGGTGGAACTTCGACCCGCGCGTGGAATGGCTGATGGGCTACCTGACCAGCCACCGCGCACAGAAAGTGCTGGTGATCTGCGCCAAGGCCGCCACCGCGCTGCAACTGGAGCAGGTTCTGCGCGAGCGTGAAGGCATCCGTGCCGCCGTATTCCACGAAGGCATGTCGATTATCGAACGTGACCGTGCCGCCGCCTGGTTCGGCGAAGAAGACAGCGGCGCACAGGTGCTGCTGTGCTCGGAAATCGGCTCTGAAGGCCGTAACTTCCAGTTCGCCAGCAACCTGGTGATGTTCGACCTGCCGTTCAACCCGGATCTGCTGGAGCAGCGTATCGGCCGTCTGGACCGTATCGGTCAGGCGCACGATATTCAGATTCACGTGCCGTACCTGGAAAAAACCGCCCAGTCGGTGCTGGTTCGCTGGTTCCACGAAGGTCTGGATGCCTTTGAACACACCTGCCCGACCGGCCGTACCATTTACGACAGCGTGCATGACCAACTGATCAACTACCTTGCGGCGCCGGAAAATAGCGACGGCTTCGACGATCTCATTAAGAGCTGCCGTGAACAGCACGAAGCGCTGAAAACGCAGCTGGAACAGGGCCGTGACCGTCTGCTGGAGATCCACTCCAACGGCGGTGAAAAAGCGCAGGCGCTGGCGGAAAGCATCGAAGAGCAGGATGACGACACCAACCTGATCGCCTTTGCGATGAACCTGTTTGATATCGTCGGTATTAACCAGGACGACCGCGGCGAACACCTGATCGTGCTGACTCCGTCCGACCATATGCTGGTGCCGGACTTCCCGGGCCTGCCGGAAGATGGTTGTACCGTCACCTTCGAGCGTGACGTGGCGCTGTCCCGCGAAGACGCGCAGTTCCTGACCTGGGAGCACCCGCTGATTCACAACGGCCTGGATCTGATCCTCTCCGGTGATACCGGCAGCAGCACTATTTCCCTATTGAAGAACAAAGCGCTGCCGGTGGGTACGCTGCTGGTCGAGCTGATTTACGTGGTTGAAGCGCAAGCGCCAAAACAGCTGCAGCTCAACCGCTTCCTGCCGCCAACGCCGGTGCGTATGCTGCTGGATAAGAACGGCACCAACCTCGCCGCCCAGGTTGAGTTTGAGACCTTCAACCGTCAGCTCAGCGCGGTGAATCGTCATACCGGCAGCAAGCTGGTGAATGCGGTACAGCAGGACGTACATACCATTCTGCAAAAAGGCGAAGCGCAGATTGAGCAAGCCGCTCAGGCGCTGATTACCGCCGCGCGCGAAGAGGCGGACGAGAAGCTCAGCGCGGAACTGTCGCGTCTGGAAGCGTTGAAAGCGGTGAACCCAAACATCCGCGACGACGAACTGTCCGCGATTGAAAGCAACCGCCAGCAGGTGATGGAAAGCCTGTCGCAGGCGGGATGGCGTCTGGACGCGCTGCGTCTTATCGTCGTCACTCACCAGTAATCGGAGCCGCTATGGGCATGGAAAACTACCATCCGCCACGGGATCCGTGGCTGGTGATCCTCTACCAGGACGAGCACATTATGGTGGTCAACAAGCCCAGCGGCCTGTTGTCCGTCCCGGGCCGCCAGGAAGAGCATAAAGACAGCGTCATGACCCGCGTACAGCGCGACTATCCGCAGGCGGAGTCCGTACACCGCCTCGATATGGCGACCAGCGGCGTGATCGTCGTCGCCCTGACCAAAGCGGCAGAAAGAGAACTGAAACGCCAATTCCGCGAGCGCGAGCCGAAAAAGCAGTACGTCGCGCGCGTGTGGGGTCACCCGCAGCCGCAGGAAGGTCTGGTGGATTTACCGCTGATTTGCGACTGGCCGAACCGGCCGAAGCAGAAGGTGTGTTATGAAACCGGCAAGGCCGCGCAGACGGAGTATGAAGTGCTGGAGTATGCGCCAGATAACACCGCACGGGTGAAGCTCAAGCCCATTACCGGGCGTTCACACCAGCTGCGCGTGCATATGCTGGCACTGGGTCACCCGATTCTGGGCGACCGCTTTTATGCGCACGACGAGGCGTTAGCGATGGCGCCGCGTTTGCAACTGCATGCGGAGACGTTAACCATTACCCATCCGCAGTTTGGCAACAGCATGACGTTTAAGGCACCGGTCGATTTTTAGATTGTGCCAGTGTTTTCCCGGGGTCGCTTGCGCTCACCCGGGCTACAAATGTGCACGAATGTAGCCCGGGCGAGCGCAAGCGACCCCGGGTTCATGCACCTTACTTAAATCCCTTCTGTTCTTTTATTAGCTCGTACGCTTTCTGAATTTCCTGCGCCTTCTGCTTGGCCATCTCCATCATCTCCGGCGGTAACCCTTTGGCCACCAGCTTATCCGGGTGATGTTCGCTCATCAGCTTACGATAGGCGCGTTTGATGGTGGTGGCATCGTCGCTCGGCTTCACGCCCAGCACGTTACACGCATCTTCAAGCGTTGGGCCGCGCTGCGCCTGCTGCCAGCCGCCGCCCTGACCGCCCTGAGACTGCTGATGGTAGCCGCCGCCAAACTGTGCGCCGCCCTGCATCATGCGCAGGAACTGGTCAAACTGAGCGTGGGAGATCCCCAACTCTTCGGCAATGACGTACAGCACGTCGCGTTCGTTCGGGTGCAGAGAACCGTCGGCAAAGGCCGCCTGGATCTGAATCTCCAGGAACATACGAATAAGATCAAAACGACCGAAGCAGACGCTACGGAACTGACGCATTTTTTCGCGCAGCGGATAGTTGTCGGCTTTACCAACGCGAAACGCCTGCTGCGCTGCGGTACGAGATTCACCGTGCAGATTCATCCGGTCCATAAACAGGCTGGCGACATGAATATCTGCTTCGGTGACGCGACCTTTCGATTTGGTCAGGTGGCCCATCACTTCAAAGGTGGTGGCAAAAAACAGCGACTGACGCTGCTGCTGATTGGCAAACCAGTTCATGCGACGGCTGCGCGCCTTATCAAACATGTGGCCCACGAGCAGCCCGAGGACAACGCCCCAGAACCCTCCGCCCATCATCAGAGCGACGGCCACACCAATCACTTTTCCCCAATACTGCATATACTCCCCAAATCGTCATGCCAGCGGCTAAAATATGCATTATCATACCTGTCATTCAATGCCGTGCATAACACCTCTGGCAAGAACGGGCAGGATAAACAAAACTAGCGTCATCACGATGAGTACGTTAGTCTCTGACCGTTTGCAAGCCGCAATGCTATAGATGACGGAACAACAAATACAACGTATGAAAAAACGTATTCCCACTCTCCTCGCGACTATGATCGCCAGCGCCTTGTACAGCCAGCAGGGAATGGCTGCAGATCTCGCATCTCAATGTATGCTTGGCGTACCCAGTTACGATCGCCCGTTAGTGAGTGGTAAACCTAACGACCAGCCGGTGACCATCACCGCCGATCACGCGAACGGTAACTACCCAGATAACGCCGTCTTTACCGGCAACGTCGATATAAATCAGGGAAATAGCCGTTTGCAGGCCGATGAAGTTCAGCTTCATCAAAAGCAGCCTGATGGGCAGCCTACACCGGTTCGTACCGTCGATGCACTCGGCAACGTTCACTACGATGATAATCAGGTTATTCTTAAAGGGCCGAAAGCCTGGTCAAACCTGAATACCAAAGATACTAACGTCTGGAAAGGTGACTACCAGATGGTCGGCCGTCAGGGCCGTGGTACCGCAGATGTCATGAAACAGCGCGGCGAAAACCGCTATACCATTCTGGAAAACGGTACCTTTACCTCCTGTCTCCCTGGTTCAAACACCTGGAGCGTGGTGGGTAGCGAAGTGATCCACGACCGCGAAGAGCAGGTTGCGGAAATCTGGAACGCCCGCTTCAAGCTTGGCCCGGTTCCGGTCTTCTATAGCCCGTATCTGCAGCTTCCTGTTGGTGACAAACGTCGCTCCGGCTTCCTGATACCGAACGCTAAATACGGCAGTACGAACCACTTTGAGTTCTCGTTACCGTATTACTGGAACATCGCGCCAAACATGGACGCCACGATTACGCCGCACTATATGGACAAGCGTAGTGGTGTCATGTGGGAAAACGAATTCCGCTATCTGACCAAGGCCGGTCAGGGCCTGTTTGAGCTCGACTACCTGCCTTCAGACAGCGTCTACTCCAGTGAGCATCCTAACGATGATAATAGCCGCCGCTGGCTATTCTACTGGCGTCATGCCGGAGTGATGGATCAGGTATGGCGATTCAACGTCGACTATACCAAAGTCAGCGATCCGGACTACTTCAACGACTTTGACTCGAAATACGGTTCGAGTACCGACGGCTACGCCACGCAAAAGCTGAGCGTAGGCTATGCGGTACAAAACTTCGATGCCACCGTGTCAACGAAACAGTTCCAGGTCTTCGATCGCAGCAACAGCAACTCCTATTCGGCTGAGCCGCAGTTGGATATCAACGCCTACCAGAACGACGTAGGTCCATTTGATACCCACCTCTATGCGCAGGCGGTGAAGTTCACCAACACCAACAGCAGCATGCCAGAAGCGACGCGTGTTCACCTGGAGCCAACCATCAGCCTGCCGCTGGGCAACCGTTGGGGTAGTCTCAATACCGAAGCGAAGCTGCTGGCGACGCACTACAACCAGAGCAATATCGACAACTACAACGACAACTCGAGCAACGTTAACAAGCTGGCCAGCTCGGTCAGCCGTACCATGCCGCAGCTGAAAGTTGACGGTAAGATGGTGTTTGAGCGCGATGTGACGTTGAGTCCTGGCTATACCCAGACGCTGGAACCGCGCATGCAGTATCTGTACGTGCCATACCGCGATCAGAGTAAAATCAATAACTACGACTCCACGTTCCTGCAGTCCGACTACTCGGGCCTGTTCCGCGACCGTAGCTACAGCGGCCTTGACCGCATCGCCTCCGCAAACCAGTTAACGACCGGCGTCACATCCCGTATTTATGATGACGCTGCCGTTGAACGTTTTAACGTTTCTGTTGGTCAAATCTACTATTTCACCGAATCTCGTACCGGTGATGACAACATTAACTGGGAGAAAGATGACAAAACGGGGTCGCTGGTTTGGGCAGGTGATACCTATTGGCGCATCAGCGACCAGTGGGGCTTACGCGGCGGTATTCAGTACGATACGCGTCTGAACAACATCTCCACCAGCAGTTCAGCCATTGAATGGCGTCGGGACGAAGAGCGTTTAGTTCAGTTGACTTATCGTTACGCCAGCCCGGAATATATTCAGGCAACGCTGCCTAGCTACTCCACGGCAGAACAGTATAAAAACGGGATTTCACAGGTTGGCGCAACGGCAAGCTGGCCAATCGTTGACCGTTGGTCCGTTGTGGGTGCTTATTACTTCGACACCAACACCCATAGCGCTGCCGACCAGATGCTTGGCGTGCAGTATAACTCCTGCTGCTACGCTATCCGCGTAGGCTACGAGCGTAAGCTCAACGGCTGGGACTACAACAGCACGACTGGCGGGCAGTCCAAATATGACAACTCCATCGGCTTCAGCATTGAGCTGCGTGGTCTGAGCTCTAACTACGGTCTGGGTACCCAGCAGATGCTGCGTTCCAACATCATGCCGTACCAGAGCTCACTGTAATGTCACTGGTTAGACACATCATCCGCATTGCGGTTAATTGAAATGGAAAAAGTATGAAGAACTGGAAAACGCTGCTTCTCGGTATCGCCTTAGTGGCGAATACCAGCTTCGCTGCTCCGCAGGTTGTCGATAAAGTAGCAGCCGTCGTGAACAACGGCGTCGTCCTTGAAAGTGATGTTGATGGTCTGATGCAGTCCGTCAAGATGAACTCCGGCCAGGCGGGTCAACAGCTGCCGGACGATGCGACCCTTCGCCACCAGATCCTGGAACGTCTGATCATGGATCAGATTATCCTGCAGATGGGGCAGAAAATGGGCGTGAAGATCTCTGACGAGCAGCTCGATCAGGCGATCGCCAACATCGCGAAGCAGAACAACATGACGATGGATCAGATGCGCAGCCGTCTGGCCTACGATGGGATGAACTACAACACCTACCGTAACCAGATCCGCAAAGAGATGCTGATCTCCGAAGTGCGTAACAACGAAGTGCGTCGCCGCATCACCGTGCTGCCGCAGGAAGTGGACGCGCTGGCAAGCCAGATTGGTAACCAGAACGATGCCAGCACCGAGCTGAACCTCAGCCACATCCTGGTTCCGCTGCCGGAAAACCCAACCTCCGATCAGGTCAACGAAGCGCAGAGTCAGGCGGAATCTATCGTTGAGCAAGCTCGCAACGGTGCCGATTTCGGCAAACTGGCGATCACCTACTCAGCAGACCAACAGGCACTGAAAGGCGGCCAGATGGGCTGGGGTCGTATACAGGAGCTGCCGGCTATCTTCGCGCAGGCACTGAGCACGGCGAAAAAAGGCGACGTCGTCGGTCCCATTCGTTCCGGTGTGGGCTTCCACATTCTGAAAATCAACGATATGCGCGGCCAGACGCAGAATATTTCTGTCACCGAAACCCATGCTCGCCACATCCTGCTGAAGCCGTCGCCAATTATGACCGACGACCAGGCTCGTGCGAAGCTGGAGCAGGTTGCCGCGGATATCCGCAGCGGCAAAACCACCTTTGAGAAAGCCGCTAAAGAGCTGTCTCAGGATCCAGGCTCTGCTAACCAGGGCGGTGATTTAGGTTGGGCAACGCCGGATATCTACGATCCATCATTCCGCGATGCGCTGATGAAGCTGAACAAAGGCCAGATGAGCGGCCCGGTTCACTCTTCCTTCGGCTGGCACCTGATTCAGTTACTCGATACGCGTAACGTTGACCGTACCGACGCGGCGCAGAAAGATCGTGCTTACCGCATGCTGATGAACCGTAAGTTCTCTGAAGAAGCAGCGACCTGGATGCAGGAACAGCGCGCCAGCGCCTACGTTAAAATTCTGAGCAACTAATGACGCAACACGCTCGTGTCGTTATCACTCCCGGCGAACCCGCCGGGATTGGTCCGGATCTCGTTATCCAACTGGCCCAGCGCGACTGGCCGCTTGAACTGGTCGTTTGCGCTGATGGCCGCCTGCTCACCGAGCGGGCAACGCTGCTCGGCCTCCCCCTCACGCTTTTGCCCTATTCTCCCGAAAAACCCGCTGCGCCGCAGCGCGCCGGCACGCTCACGCTGCTGCCTGTCGCACTGCATGCCGAGGTGATTCCGGGAACGCTGAACGTAGAGAACGGGGGTTACGTCGTTGAGACGCTGGCACGCGCCTGCGACGGTTGCCTGAGCGGTGAGTTTGCCGCGCTGGTCACCGGGCCGGTGCATAAAGGCATTATTAACGATGCTGGCGTCGCCTTTACCGGGCACACCGAGTTCTTCGAAGCGCGCGCTGGCGCACCGAAAGTGGTGATGATGCTGGCAACCGAGGAGCTGCGCGTGGCGCTGGCAACGACCCACCTGCCGCTGAAAGCGGTGAGCGATGCCATCACGCCGGACCTGCTGCGGGAGGTTATCACCATCCTGCACGACGACCTGCAGAACAAGTTTGGTCTTGCCGAACCGCACGTGCTGGTCTGCGGCCTGAACCCACACGCGGGCGAAGGTGGGCATATGGGTACGGAAGAGATAGACACCATTATTCCGGTGCTGGAAGAGATGCGGGCAAAGGGGATGAATCTAAGTGGGCCGCTGCCTGCCGATACCCTTTTCCAACCAAAGTATCTGGACCATGCCGATGCCGTGCTCGCAATGTACCACGATCAGGGCCTACCCGTGCTAAAATACCAGGGATTTGGTCGCGGCGTGAACATTACGCTCGGTCTACCCTTTATTCGCACCTCCGTTGACCATGGTACCGCCCTTGAACTGGCAGGCCAGGGGAAAGCGGATGTCGGCAGTTTTATTACGGCGCTTAACCTCGCCATCAAAATGATTGTTAACTCTAATGAATAATCGAGTCCATCAGGGCCACTTAGCCCGTAAACGCTTCGGGCAAAACTTTCTCAACGATCAATTCGTGATCGACAGTATTGTTGCGGCCATTAACCCGCAAAAAGGCCAGGCCATGGTTGAAATCGGCCCGGGTCTTGCCGCGCTGACCGAGCCGGTTGGCGAACGTCTTGACGAAATGACCGTTATCGAACTGGACCGCGACTTAGCCGCGCGTCTGCAAACGCACCCGTTCCTGGGGCCGAAGCTGACCATTTATCAGCAGGATGCCATGACCATGAACTTTGGCGAGCTGTCTGAGAAGCTCGGTCAGCCGCTGCGCGTGTTCGGTAACCTGCCGTACAACATCTCCACGCCGCTGATGTTCCACCTGTTTAGCTATACTAACGCTATTGCAGACATGCACTTCATGCTGCAAAAAGAGGTGGTTAACCGTCTGGTTGCTGGTCCAAATAGTAAAGCCTATGGTCGTCTGACCGTCATGGCGCAATACTACTGTAACGTGATCCCGGTACTTGAAGTGCCGCCAACCGCGTTCACTCCACCGCCAAAAGTGGATTCCGCCGTCGTTCGTCTGGTGCCGCATAGCACTAAACCATACCCGGTAAAAGATGTCCGCGTTCTGAGCCGTATTACGACCGAAGCCTTTAATCAGCGTCGTAAAACTATCCGCAACAGCCTGGGCAATCTGTTCAGCGTTGAGCTGTTGACGGAACTGGGTGTAGACCCGGCCATGCGCGCGGAAAATATCTCTGTTGCGCAGTACTGCCGGATGGCCAACTATCTGTCAGAGAATGCGCCCTCGAAGGAGAGCTAAACCATGATCGATTCGCCGCGAGTTTGCGTCCAGGTACAGAGCGTCTACATTGAGACGCACTCCCAGCCGGAAGAAGAGCGTTACGTTTTTGCTTATACGGTGACCATTCGCAACCTCGGGCGAAGCGCGGTGCAGCTTCTCGGCCGTTACTGGCTGATTACTAACGGCCACGGCCGTGAAACTGAAGTTCAGGGCGAAGGTGTTGTCGGCGTACAGCCGCACATCGAGCCCGGTGAAGAATATCAATATACCAGCGGCGCCGTGCTGGAAACTCCGCTCGGCACCATGCAGGGTCACTACGATATGGTCGATGTAGACGGCGTGCCGTTCTCCATCGACATTCCCGTTTTCCGTCTCTTTGTTCCCACGCTGATTCATTAAAACATGGCTACATACCTTATTGGCGACGTTCACGGTTGCTTTGACGAGTTAATTGCTCTGCTCGAGCAGGTGGCGTTCACCCCGGACGTCGATACCCTGTGGCTGACGGGCGACCTGGTTGCCCGTGGCCCCGGTTCGCTGGAAGTGCTGCGCTACGTAAAATCGCTGGGCGACTGCGTAAAAGTCGTGCTCGGTAATCATGATCTGCACTTGCTGGCCGTGTTTGCTGGCATCAGTCGCAACAAGCCGAAGGATCGCCTGAACCCGCTGCTGGAAGCGCCGGATGCCGACGAGCTGCTGAACTGGCTGCGTCGTCAGCCGTTGATGCAGGTCGATGAAGAGAAAAAGCTGGTGATGGCGCACGCGGGTATTACACCGCAGTGGGATATGGAAACCGCTAAACAGTGCGCGCGCGACGTTGAAGCCGTGCTCTCAAGCGACTCCTATCCGTTCTTCCTCGATGCCATGTACGGCGATATGCCCAACAACTGGTCGCTGGATCTTTCCGGTCTGGCGCGCCTGCGCTTTATCACCAATGCCTTTACCCGCATGCGCTACTGCTTCCCGAACGGCCAGCTGGATATGTACAGCAAAGAGTCGCCGGAGAACGTGCCTGCGCCGCTGAAGCCGTGGTTTATGCTGCCAGGGCCGATTACCGATGAGTACAGCGTAGCCTTTGGTCACTGGGCATCGCTGGAAGGTAAAGGTACACCGGAAGGGATTTACGCGCTGGATACCGGCTGCTGCTGGGGCGGAGATTTAACCTGCCTGCGCTGGGAAGATAAAAAGTACTTTGTGCAGCCATCGAACCGTAAACTGGCGCCTGGCGAGAGCGAGGCGGTGGCGTCGTAGATTGGTGCATCTCCATCGAAAAAATAAAAACGCCGGGTTCTCACCCGGCGTTTTTTTGCTTTGGTAGCCCGGCCAAGCGAAGCGCCGCCGGGAACGGCTCGGTCTTAACGACGCTCAAGCACCTCAAAGCAGTAGCTATGAGAGTTCTGCTCATCCGCATCATGGAACTCGCTGAACACCGACTCCCACTGGTCTGGGTCATAATCCGGGAAATGGGTGTCGCCTTCCACTTCGGCATCAATATGCGTCAGATAAAGCTTCTGCGCTTTCGGCAGGAACTGCTCGTATACGCGACCACCGCCAATCACCATAATCTCTTCCACGTCGCCGCAGGCAGCGATCGCTTCATCGACCGATTTCACCCACTGTACGCGGTCATCAGTGCCCGGCTGGCTGCTGATGACGATATTCTTACGGCCCGGCAACGGGCGGCCAATGGACTCCCAGGTCAGGCGGCCCATCACCACCGGTTTGTTCAAGGTGTTACGTTTAAACCAGGCCAGATCGGCTGGCAGGTCCCAGGGCATGGCGTTTTCCATACCGATAACGCGATCTACCGCTAGCGCAGCAATCAGACTGATCATTGAGTGTGTCCCAGATACGAAAAAAAATTGTCGCCACTATACGGAAAGCTTAATCTTTCGTCGACTGGCAGCCAGGTAAAGAAGAAGAAAATTTTTCGTTTTGCTGGCAAGTCCACGGTAGGTTAAGTGGACAGCCAGCATTACACCTAATACGGCATCAGAGCACCGGCTTTACTTCCGGCTCGTCTTCTGGGTTACCGCTATGTTTTCCCTCTTCCGTTCCCTGCCAGCCGTGGCGCTGAATCACCGACAAATGGTTGCGATCTTCGTTGATAATCTCGGTCAACATGGCGCTGGTGCGTTTAAATGCCGCTGCCCGTGAAGTGTCATCGTTTTCCGCCATCTCGACCATCTCTTCCATCAACTGAATGTTAAAGCGACGGAACAGGTCGGCACGTTCGCGCGCCTCATAGGCCCCAAGCCCCAATGACTCCAGCGCCTGACGGCCCGACTTCAGCGCCCCTTCGAAGGTTTCACGCTCCGGTGCGTCTACCCCGGCCTGACGCAGCTTGATGTAGTGCTCAACGTCGCGGGCGCGTGCAATAATCGTCAGATTCGGGAAATGCTCTTTTGCCACCTCGGTTAGCTCAAGGCTCGCCTGCGGATCGTCGATGGCGTTAATCAGCACCTCGGCCTTCGCCGCGCCGGCGGACTCCAGCAGATCGGCTCGGGTGGCATCACCGTAGAACACTTTCATATCGAACTTACGCAGCGTATCGACGTGATCCGGGTCGTGGTCAAGCACCACCATTTTCACCCCGCTCGACAGCAGTAAGCGACCGGTAATCTGACCGAAACGCCCAAAGCCTGCGATAATCACCCGCGGCTGCTCTTCATCGATTTCATCCGCTTCGCGCGCATCGCCCGCGCTGTTGCGTTTCTCCAGACGGGTTAGCAGCACCAGCAGAATCGGCGTCGCCGCCATCGACAGGGCCACCGCCAGCGTCAGCGCCTTCGCCCACTCAGGATCCAGCACGTTGGCCATCTGCGCGGCACCAAACACCACGAAGGCAAACTCACTCCCCTGCCCCAGCAGCGCCGCGAACCACAGGCGCTGCGAGCGCGGCACCTGAAGCGGTTTGGCAATCAGCCACAGCAGAACGGACTTAATCACCAGGAAGCCGACCAGCAGCGTAATAATGCGCAGCGGGTTATGAATCAGCGTACCAAAGTCGATGGACATCCCGACGCCGATAAAGAACAGCCCCAACAGCAGCCCTTTAAACGGCTCGATATCGCTCTCCAGCGCGTGACGGTATTCCGAGCTTGCCAGCAGCACCCCAGCAAGGAACGCGCCCATCGCCATCGACAGCCCGACCTCTTCCAGCAGTAAGCCAAAGCCAAAGGCCAGGAACAGGGCCACGGCGCTGAATACTTCACGCAGACCGGAGCGCGCCACGAAGCGTAACAGCGGTCGCGTAACATAGCGCCCCAGCATCACCACCAGCGCCAGCGCCCCGGCCACCTTCAGCGCCGAGAACGCAAAGGCGCCGAGCGTGGTGGAACCGCCGCTGCTCGCCAGCAGTGGGATCATCGCCACCAGCGGAATGGCTGCAATATCCTGGAACAGCAGCACCGCAAAGGCGCTACGCCCCACCTGCGTCACCGCCAGGTTGCGTTCATTCATCGCCTGCATGGCAATCGCGGTAGACGACAGCGCCAGCGTCATGCCGATAAGCTCCGCCACCTGCCAGCGAAGACCAAGGAAGATACAGAAGACGCCGATTAACGCGCCGCATAGCACCATCTGCAACAGCCCGCCGCCAAACACCGAGGCGCGAAGTTTCCAGAGACGCTGCGGATCCAGTTCAAGGCCAATCACGAACAGCATCAGCACCACGCCGATTTCGGCGAAGTGCAGAATAGACTCGGCGTCGGTCACCAGCCGCAGCCCCCAGGGGCCGATAATACAGCCCGCAATCAGGTAGCCGAGCACCGAACCCAGCCCCAGACGGACGGCGATGGGCACAATCAGCGCCGCCGAACCGAGATAAATCAGCGCCTGTATTAGCGTATGACTATCCATTATTGTGCTCCTCCTGCCAGGCCAGTAACCGTTGTTTGTAGTGTCGCGCCTGCGCCTGCAGCGTCTCTTCGTCGCAGATAAACGTGCAGTGGACGGCAAACGGCGGCAGCCATTTCATGCTACAGTACACCGCGGTGGCCTCCAGCGGCTGTCCCAGCACGTCAAAGCCTGGATGTGATCCAATATCGAAGTGGCTTTCGCCGCCGCCGGTGGTGACCGCCCACATCACGCTTTTGCCGTGCAGCGCCGTGCCGCCGTGGCCGTAGGCCCAACCGTGCGCCAGCACTTTGTCCAACCACAGCTTCAGCAGCGGCGGCGTGCTGTACCACTGCATCGGGTGCTGCAGAATGACCAGATCGGCGCGGGAGAGCGCCTCCTGTTCGGCGGCGACGTCGATATTAAAATCGGGATAGAGGTGATAGAGAGAACGGATTTCAACGCCGTCGAGCGTCCTTACCTGCTCAAGCATCCGCTTATTCGCATGCGAGTGATGCGGATAAGGATGCGCATAAATAATAAGAATCATAATTCGCCTGTCTTACTTCATTATTTTATTCCTGAGTTTAGACAGTTAATGATGACACTTACAGGATCAGTTCACACAACAGCAGGAATTGGGGGGCGTGTGAACCACGCCCCGGCAGGGTCAGGAAGGTTGGTTGGCCGGTTTATCCGCCACCGGTGGTTCGTCAGATGATGCGGTTAGGTCGCACCGTTTTGGCAGGAAGAAGGTGATGCTCCCGGCGATAATCAACGAGCCCGCCAGCGCGCACACCGCCACGTTCTGGCCATAGAAGTAGATCATCACCCCGACCAGATACGGCCCGCAGAAGCCACCCAGGTTACCCAGGCCGTTGATTACGCCACGCGCGCTGCCCGCCACTTCCGGCATGGCAATACGCCCGGGGATTGACCAGAACGGGCTGGTCGCCGCTTTCAGGAAGAAGCCACACACCACCAGCGCGATATAAGCCGCCACCACATGGTCGCGCAGCACCACCGAAGCCAGCAGCGCGGCGGCAAAACCGTAGAGCGAGAAGCGAACCCACAAACGCCGCTTCCCGCTGCGGTCGCTGAACAGGGAGATAATGTAGATCCCGGCAAGCGTAGCGATAAACGGCAGGATAGCCAGCACGCCCACGCTCGCCATATTGGCGCCGGTCAGGTTCTTGAGGATCGTCGGCAGCCACAGCGTGTAACCGTAATCCCCGGTCTGGTAGAAGAAGTTGAGCAGTACCAGCTTCATCAGTCCCGAGTTGCGAAACACTTCCCGCACCGGCGCGTTGCTCACCGGCGCTTCCGAACGTCGAGCCTCCCGCTCGGCGGTTAATGCGGTAATCAGATATTCGCGCTCACGCTCCGGCAGCCAGCGCGCCTCTTCCGGACGGTCGCTAATCATCAGCCACCATACGGTCAGCACCACCAGCGACAGCAGCCCTTCGATGATAAACAGCCAACGCCAGTCGAGCGCCGAGATAATCGCCCCGGAGACCGGCGCGGTGAGCATGCCGCCCAGCGGGGCAAACATCATCACAAAGGCATTCGCACGGCCAATCTCTTTTTCCGGGAACCAGTTGCTGACCATCGTCAGCACCACCGGCAGCATGCCGCCCTCGGATACACCGAGGATAAAACGCAGCGCCAGCAGCTGGTATTCATGGGTCACAAAACCGGTAGCAATCGAGACAATCGCCCACGCCAGCAGCGACCAGGCGATAAACCGCTTACCGCTGCCGTGAACCGCAATGCGCCCGCCCGGTATTTGCAAAAAGAGATAGCCAATAAAGAATATCCCACTCGCGACCCCCGCCATCTGGCTGGTAATACCCAGGTCGGATTCCATGCCGCCGGGCAGCGCGAAGCTGATATTAACCCGGTCCATAAACGAAATAATGCACGCGATGAGAACAGGCGCAATGATGCGCAGCCAGCGAGTGCCAGGTATTTTCTCATTCATCATTCATACTCTCTCTCGAGGGGAAGCCATGCTCAGCATGGCGAAAAGAACCGAGGGTTAATCAATGGCATTCGGTAATGGCATCGCGTTGAAAAAGGCGTCGACGTTCTTGAACACCACCTCGCTCATCCGTTGGCGGGTTTCGTGGGTGGCGCTCGCCACGTGCGGCAGCAGCACCACGTTATCCATGGCAATCAGCGCCTCAGGCACGTGCGGCTCTTCTTCATACACATCCAGCCCTGCACCGGCAATGACACCGTTTTGCAGGGCGTGAATCAGGGCTTTCTCATCCACCAGGGTGCCGCGCGCGATGTTAATCAGCCACGCGTGTTTTGGCATCACGTTAAACACGCTGGCATCGATCAGCCCGCGGTTTGCCGCACCGCCTGAAGCGGCAATCACCAGAAAGTCGCTTTCGTGGGCCAGGGTGTGCAGGTCGGCGCACCATTGATAGTCAACGTGATTAAGCTTTTTACGGTCGGTGTAGAGGATCTCCATATCAAATCCGCTGGCGCGACGGGCAATGGCCTGGCCGATGTTGCCCATGCCAAAGATACCGAGGCGTTTACCACTAACCTGAGTCGCCAGTCCCGGTCCTTGTTTCAGCCATTTGCCTTCGCGAACAAATTTGTCGCCCTGGCACAGCTGACGCGCGCCTGCCAGCAGCAGCCCCATCGCCAGGTCGGCAACATCGTTGGTCAGCACGCCGGAAGTGATGGTGACGGCAATGTCATGAGCGCGGGTATAGTCGAGATCCACCGCGTCAGTACCAACACCAAACACCGCCACCAGCCCGGCGTTAGGCAGCTGTTCCAGCACGGCGCGGGTGACGCCGATATCACCACGGGTGACCACCGCCTGCACCTGATGGCCGACTTCGCGTAAGAAAGCCTGAGGGTCAGCCTGTTCATACAGACGATAGACCAGGAAAGCGGTGGAGAGTTTATCCATCAGGCCGTCTACGACCGGAGCAATCAACAGTACCGTGTTTGGGTTTACAATATTCATCGTGTTACCTGTTTAAGCGTTTATACACTTCATCCTTCAAGCCGCCTCGGCGTTGGCTGCGCTCGCTCACCCCAGTCACTTACTTTAGTAAGCTCCTGGGGATTCACTCGCTTGCCGCCTTGATGCAACTTGAAAGATGTTGTGTAGAGAAATTTGTTACGCCTATCAAACGGGTTTTCACGATGTCATTTTGCGATCTGCATCACGGCAGATCGTGTTAGAACTCCGTGTTACGGATGACGTGATCGTGGAAGCAAAAGCCCGCTGGAATGCGGGCTGGATGGCAACAATTGAATAACATGGCCAGCGTGGCAGGTGAAGGCTAGATGGTCTCGCCCATCGATAAACGATAGTGCAGGTCCACCTTCTCGATTGTAGGTAACCCTTTTATTTTCTTGATTAAAATCTCGGTGGCGACCTTGCCCATTTCAAAACGCGGGGTCAATACGCTCGCCAGACGCGGGCTAACCACCTGGCCAATCTCCAGCCCGTGGAACCCAGCAATCGCCATCTCCTGCGGCACCGTGATACCCGAAGCGATGCACTCCTGTAACACCCCGACCGCCAGGTCATCGTTGGTGCAGAGAATGGCGTCCATCTCTTTATACATCTGGCGGGCAAGGGTCATCATTCCGGTGCCAATTGACACCGAAGAGACCTTGTTTGGCGCTATGCGCCCAACGGCCAGACCCGCCTCTTCCATTGCCCGGCAGTAGCCCGCATAGCGCTGCTCATCGCGAATATCCGACATCGAGCCAAAATAGATAATCTGTTTTTTGCCGCTGGCCAGCAGCATGTTGGTCATATCCAACCCGGCGCGGTAATTATCGAAGCCCACGTTGATGCGGTCGGCGTTATCCGATAGCCCCATCACCTCGGCAATGGGTATTTTTGCGGCTTTCAGGTATTTCTCCGCCCGCAGCGTATGGACCGATTCGGTTAGCAGCAGCGCCTTGACGTTCAGCGCCAGTACGGTAGCAATCTGTTCCTCTTCACGCTGGCTGTCGTAATCGTAGTTCACCACCAGCGTTTGATAGCCGTGGGCGGTGGTGACCGATTCAATGCCTGCCAGCACGTCGGAGAAAATCTGATTATTAAAAGAGGGGATCAGCACGCCAATGCGCGGCGCAACGTTACTGCTTATGGCTGGATTATCGGCATCCGGCTGGTAGCCCACCTCTTCAATCACGCTGGCAATGCGTTCGGCGGTTTCCGGCTTAACCTTCTCGGGGGTACGTAAATAGCGGCTGACGGTCATTTTGGTTACCCCCGCCAGCGCGGCGATATCCTCTAACGTGATGCGTTGTACTTTCATTAGCCCTGCCCGTCATTGCCGAAATCCTGTGGCCTATTATGCCAGCAGGTTACAAAAAAGAGAAAGCGATAACCCATCGTCAAAGCCCCGTATGGCGCGGTTTTCGCCCGGTTTTCCTCTTCAGGATCACACATGCTGTAACCCCTTTTTGTAACATAGTTGAGAGTGATCTTCATCACAGTTTCACCGAGGCAAAAACCGTGAGATAGGGAGCATCTTCTTGGCGCATCGGCTCGCAATACAGGACACTGTGATGAACAACTTATTCAGCCTGCAAGGCAAACGCATTTTAATTACCGGTTCCGGACAAGGTATCGGCTACGTGATGGCTCAGGGACTGGCCCAGTACGGCGCGGAAATCATCATCAACGATATCTCCGCAGAACGCGCCGAGCAGGCGGCGATGAAACTCCGCGACGAGGTTGCCACCGCCCATACTGCGGTCTTTAACGTCACCGACCCGGAGTCGGTGGAAAACGCTATTGCCGATATTGAAACTCGTATCGGCGCTATCGACGTGCTGTTTAATAACGCCGGTATCCAGCGCCGCCACCCGTTCACCGAGTTTCCAGTGAAAGAATGGAACGATGTGATTGCCGTGAACCAGACCGCGGTATTTCTGGTGTCCCAGGCCGTGGCCAAACGCATGATGACGCGCGGCGCGGGGAAAATCGTCAATATCTGCTCGATGCAGAGCGAACTGGGGCGTGACACCATCACCCCGTACGCCGCCGCCAAAGGCGCGGTCAAAATGCTGACCCGCGGAATGTGCGTGGAGCTGGCGCGCCATAACATTCAGGTTAACGGTATCGCTCCTGGCTACTTTAAAACCGCCATGACCCAGGCGTTGGTTGATGATAAAGCCTTCACCGACTGGCTATGCAAACGTACGCCAGCCGCCCGCTGGGGCGACCCGCAGGAGCTGGTTGGCGCGGCGGTATTCCTGTCGTCGAAAGCCTCTGATTTTGTAAATGGGCATCTGCTGTTTGTTGACGGCGGCATGCTGGTTGCCGTCTGAGTCGGGAGCAAAACCATGGCAGGACAATGCATTATTTTAATGGGCGTCTCCGGCACCGGAAAAACCACCGTCGGGCAGGCGCTTTCCCAGGCGCTGGGGGCGAAGTTTATCGACGGCGATGACCTTCACCCACGGGCCAATATCGTCAAAATGGCCGCCAGCCAGCCGCTGGAGGATAGCGACCGCCAGCCGTGGCTGGAACGTATAGGCGATGTGATCTTTAGCCTCGGGCAGAAAAACGAGTCCGGCGTGCTGGTCTGCTCGGCGCTGAAAAAGCGCTACCGCGACCAGCTGCGCGCGGGTAATCCGCACCTGCGTTTCCTGTGGCTAACCGGCGACTACGACTGCATCTTGAAACGTATGCAGGCACGCAAAGGCCACTTTATGCCGGAAGCGTTGCTGCGAAGCCAGTTTGCTGCGCTGGAAGCCCCAGACGACCGCGAGCCGGACATTCTGCCGGTCGATATTTCCGGCGATGTACCGGGCATTGTCGCCCGCTCGCTCACCCTTTTAGCCCATCAACCCGCATCGGGAGTTCCGGCATGATTATCGACACGCTGTACAACGCGGAGAAAACCACCTTTTATCCGCAGGCTATCCGCAAGGCGCTACGCGCCGTGATCCAACAGGAGCCACATACCCTGCCGCCGGGTAAATATACCGTCGATGGCGATAACCTGTTCTTCAACGTGGTGGAAGGAGAAAGCAAACCGCTTGCCGAGCAGCGCCCGGAGTACCATCGTCAATATATTGATATTCACATCGTACTGAAGGGTGAAGAGATTATTGGGGCAGGCAATAAAGGGCTGGAGATTGTCGAAGATGGCGCCTTTAACGACGCGCACGATATCGGCTTTTGCACGCAAATCAGCAGCGAAACGCTGATTCACCTGCACCCGGAAGAGATTGCCATCGTCTTCCCCGGCGAGCTTCACCGCCCGATGAGCAGCCTTGGCGCAGGCGCACCGCTGCATAAGATCATCGTCAAAATCAATAGCGCACTGATTTAAACGCTATGCGCTGGCCCCGCACTGCATTGCATTCGCGGGGCCACGAATAACGTTTAGTTATCGAGCTCACCCATCGACCGCACCTGATCGCGGTTGATCTGTTCGGTTTTGCCGGTTTCAGCATTTTTGTACGACACCAGGCCTGTATCTTCATCGACCTGCGGTTTCCCGTCGGTGACGATAGTCTTCCCATCGGTGGTTTTTAACGCCTGGTTGGATGAACACCCAGCAACGGTAAAGAGCGCGCCGGCGGTCAGAATCGCTACGGTAAGTCGCTTATATTGCATCATGTTTCCCTCCTGCTTCTCAGCTAAAATCGTTATCACTCTAACCATTTTAGGTTAGCGGGCTGAACGCGAGAGGGAAACCAGAACACTCCGAAGCGGCATTTTAGCCGTGTTGTTGAGCAAAGCTCACCGCTGCGCCAATAAGATTGGCGTCGTTGCGGTACTGGCAGAGCAGCAGCTTCGGCATAAATTCCGCGAGATCTTTTTCCGCGACCAGATCGGTTAAGCGAGAGGCGATCCCGGCAAAAATGGTATCGCTGGCAGAGATCCCACCGCCAATCACCAGACAATCCGGATCGTAACAGACCTGCAAATTCAGCAGCCCAACGGCCATCCAGTGATAGAACTGCGCCACTTCCTGCTTCGCCACCTCATCGCCCTGCTCGGCCAGACGAAACATCTCGGCCCCGGAAACCGAATCCAGCTCAAGCGACATCCGCTGCGCGTAGCGCCTCGCCATCGCGACGGCAGTGCCCAGTTCGCTGAACGTCTGCCCGCCCTCCAGCGTCATCAGACCAAATTCTCCGGCATAGCCGTGGCTGCCACGGCGCAGCACTTTATCTTCCAGGATAGCCCCGCCCACACCTGACCCGACAATCACAAACAGCACATGGCGGTCGTCGCGCCCTGCCCCGAGCGCTGCTTCGGCAATGCCCGCCGCGTTGGCGTCGTTCTCAATACTGACCGGCAGACCAAGCAGCGCCGTCAGCGCCTCGACAATCGGGAAGTGGTGGATGTAGGGAATAGCGCTGAGGCCGCCAATCACGCCGCGCGCGGGGTCTACGCTGCCGGGAGCGCTGATGGCCACGCCCTGAATGTCATAGCGCTGCTGGTACTGACGGCAGATGTCCAGCAGCTGGGCCTGCATCTTCTCCCAGCTATCAGGCGTTTTTACTGCCCCCGTATCCGTTAAAGCTTCCTGATGCCAGACGCCGTATTTAATAGAACTCCCACCCCAATCAAATAACAAAATAGCCATATATATTCCGTAGTTATGAGTGTTAACAGAAAGCAAGAGGGCTATTATGCCGGGAGGATAAGGACTTAAACTTGTGCGTTCTCTCAACATGAGAAATACCACCGTAACCCGTCCAGGCGAAGCGGGTTAGCGCTGAGCCGACCCCGGCGGCGCTTTGCCTGGACGGCTACAAAAACAAAAACGCCGGGCAGTTGCCCGGCGTTTTATTTTATCGCTCGCACTTATTTTTTAATCTGTGCGTGCATTTCCTGGACGGAAGTCACTTTGTCTTTGGCATCCGCATTCAACGCCATCGCCGTCGCGAAACCGCCGTTCAGGGTGGTGTCGTAGTGCACTTTGTACTGCAGCGCGCTGCGGCGAATCAGCTTGGAGTCTTCAATCGCCTGACGACCTGCGGTGGTGTTGATGATGTAGGTGTATTCGCCATTCTTGATACGGTCCTGAATGTGCGGACGACCTTCATGCACCTTGTTCACCAGACGCGGGTTGATACCGGCTTCGCCCAGCACAATCGCGGTACCGTGGGTCGCATCCAGCTCGAAGCCCTGTTTCAGCAGCTTAGCGGCCAGGTCAACCACGCGCTCTTTATCGCCTTCGCGAACGGAGAGCAGCGCACGGCCCTGTTTCTTCATGGTGGAGTTGCTGCCCAGCTGTGCCTTGGCGAACGCTTCCGCGAAGGTACGGCCCACGCCCATCACTTCCCCGGTAGAGCGCATTTCTGGCCCTAACAGTGGGTCAACGCCTGGGAATTTGTTGAACGGCAGCACCACTTCTTTCACCGAGTAGTACGGTGGGATGATCTCTTTGGTCACGCCCTGCTCGGTCAGGGTTTTCCCTGCCATCACGCGCGCCGCCACTTTGGCCAGCGGTACGCCGGTTGCTTTGGAGACGAACGGTACGGTACGCGCCGCACGTGGGTTGACTTCAATCAGGTAGACTTCGTTGTCTTTCACCGCAAACTGCACGTTCATCAGGCCGCGTACCTGCAGTTCGAAGGCCAGTTTCTGCACCTGCTCACGCATCACATCCTGAATTTCCTGGCTCAGCGTGTAGGCTGGCAGGGAACACGCGGAGTCACCGGAGTGAACGCCAGCCTGCTCGATGTGCTCCATGATGCCGCCAATCAGCACCATTTCGCCGTCGCAGATAGCGTCGACGTCGACTTCAATCGCGTCATCCAGGAAGCGGTCCAGCAGCACCGGCGCGTCGTTGGATACGCTGACGGCGGTCTGGAAGTAGCGCTTAAGGTCAACTTCGTCATAGACGATTTCCATCGCACGGCCGCCGAGTACGTAGGACGGGCGCACCACCAGCGGGTAGCCAATCTCTTTCGCCTTCTCAACCGCTTGTTCAATCGCGGTCACGGTGGCGTTCGCCGGCTGCTTCAGCTTCAGACGGTCAACCGCATGCTGGAAGCGTTCACGGTCTTCCGCACGGTCGATGGCATCCGGGCTGGTACCGATAACCGGTACGCCTGCGGCTTCCAGTTCACGCGCCAGCTTCAGCGGGGTCTGGCCGCCGTACTGCACGATAACGCCCTTCGGCTTCTCGATGCGCACGATTTCCAGCACGTCTTCCAGGGTGACCGGCTCGAAGTACAGACGGTCGGAAGTGTCGTAGTCGGTAGAGACGGTTTCCGGGTTACAGTTGACCATGATGGTCTCGTAACCGTCTTCGCGCAGCGCCAGTGAGGCGTGTACGCAGCAGTAGTCGAATTCGATCCCCTGACCGATACGGTTCGGGCCGCCGCCGAGGACCATGATTTTATCGCGGTCAACGGACGGGTTGGACTCGCACTCTTCTTCATAAGTGGAGTACATGTAAGCGGTGTCGGTGGCGAATTCCGCCGCACAGGTGTCCACACGCTTGTAGACCGGGTGCAGGTTGTACTGGTCACGCAGCTTGCGGATTTCCGCTTCGCGTACGCCCGCCAGTTTTGCCAGACGCGCATCGGCAAAGCCTTTGCGTTTCAGGTGGAACAGGAAGTCAGCGTCGAGGCCGTTGATGCCCACTTCCGCCACTTTCTCTTCCAGACGTACCAGCTCTTCAATCTGTACCAGGAACCAGCGGTCGATGTTGGTCAGGTTGAACACGCCGTCGACGGAGAGGCCCGCGCGGAAGGCATCGGCGATGTACCAGATACGCTCAGCGCCCGCGTCTTTCAGCTCGCGGCGGATTTTGGTCAGCGCTTCAGGATCGTCGAGGCTCACTTTCGGGTCGAAGCCGGTCGCGCCGACTTCCAGGCCGCGCAGCGCTTTCTGCAGGGATTCCTGCTGCGTGCGGCCAATCGCCATCACTTCACCAACAGATTTCATCTGCGTGGTCAGACGGTCGTTCGCGCCGACAAACTTCTCAAAGTTGAAGCGTGGAATCTTCGTCACAACGTAGTCGATGGACGGTTCGAAGGAGGCCGGAGTACGGCCGCCGGTGATGTCGTTCATCAGTTCGTCGAGGGTGTAACCCACTGCCAGCTTGGCCGCCACTTTCGCAATCGGGAAGCCGGTTGCTTTGGAGGCCAGCGCCGAGGAGCGGGATACGCGCGGGTTCATTTCGATAACAATCAGGCGACCGTCTTTCGGGTTCACCGAGAACTGGACGTTAGAACCGCCGGTTTCGACGCCGATTTCACGCAGTACCGCCATCGAGGCGTTACGCATGATTTGGTATTCTTTGTCGGTCAGGGTCTGCGCGGGCGCCACGGTGATGGAGTCACCGGTGTGGATACCCATCGCATCGAAGTTTTCGATAGAGCAGACGATGATGCAGTTGTCGTTCTTATCACGCACCACTTCCATCTCGTACTCTTTCCAGCCGATCAGTGATTCATCTATCAGCAGCTCGTTGGTTGGCGAGAGGTCCAGGCCGCGTTCGCAGATTTCTTCGAACTCTTCACGGTTGTAGGCGATACCGCCACCTGTGCCGCCCATGGTGAAGCTTGGACGGATGATGCATGGGAAGCCGACGTCAGCAGCAACTGCCAGCGCTTCTTCCATGGTGTGCGCGATACCGGAACGGGCGGTGTCGAGGCCGATTTTCTTCATCGCCACGTCGAAACGGCGGCGGTCTTCTGCTTTATCAATCGCGTCGGCGGTAGCACCAATCATGGTCACGCCGAACTCTTCCAGCACGCCCTGACGCTCCAGTTCCAGCGCGCAGTTCAGCGCGGTCTGGCCGCCCATTGTTGGCAGAACCGCATCCGGACGCTCTTTTTCGATGATTTTGCGTACCACTTCCCAGTGAATCGGCTCGATGTAGGTGGCATCGGCCATTTCCGGGTCGGTCATGATAGTCGCTGGGTTGGAGTTCACCAGAATGACGCGGTAGCCCTCTTCGCGCAGCGCTTTACACGCCTGGGCACCGGAGTAGTCAAACTCACACGCCTGACCGATAACAATCGGGCCCGCGCCCAGAATCAGGATACTTTTTATGTCTGTACGTTTTGGCATGGCTCTTATTACTCCTGATTATTTCGCGGACTGACGGTATTGCTCAATAAGCTCGATAAAGTGGTCGAACAGCGGCGCCGCATCGTGCGGGCCTGGGCTCGCCTCTGGGTGGCCCTGGAAGCTGAACGCCGGTTTATCGGTACGGTGAATCCCCTGCAGGGTACCGTCGAACAGAGATTTGTGGGTCACGCGCAGGTTGGCTGGCATCGACGCTTCATCCACCGCAAAACCGTGGTTCTGCGCGGTGATCATCACCACGTTCTTATCCATGTCTTTCACCGGGTGGTTACCACCGTGGTGACCAAACTTCATCTTGATGGTCTTCGCACCGCTCGCCAGCGCCAGCAGCTGATGGCCGAGGCAGATGCCAAATACCGGCACATCGGTCTGGAGGAATTTTTCAATCGCGTCGATAGCGTAGTCGCACGGTGCCGGGTCGCCAGGGCCGTTAGACAGGAACACGCCGTCTGGATTCATCGCCAGAACTTCTTCGGCGGAGGTTTTCGCTGGCACCACCGTCAGGCGGCAGCCGCGGTCAACCAGCATACGCAGAATATTGCGCTTCGCGCCAAAGTCGTAGGCCACCACGTGGAACGGCAGCTCTTCTTCGGATTTCGCTTCCGGCAGGTCACCCGCCAGCGTCCAGCTACCCTGCGTCCAGCTGTAGGCTTCAGCCGTGGTCACTTCTTTTGCCAGGTCCATCCCATTTAAGCCCGGGAACGCTTTGGCTTTTTCTAAGGCCAGCGTAGCATCCAGGTTATCGCCTGCGATGATGCAGCCGTTCTGAGCGCCCTTCTCGCGCAGCAGTCGCGTCAGCTTACGGGTATCGATATCGGCAATCGCCACAATGTTATGGCGCTTGAGGTAAGAAGAGAGGTCTTCGGTGTTGCGGTAGTTGCTGGCAATCAGCGGCAGGTCGCGAATAACCAGACCCTGAGCGTGAACCTGAGAGGACTCTTCATCGGCGGCGTTGGTGCCGACATTACCAATATGGGGATAAGTAAGGGTGACGATTTGGCGAGAATAGGAAGGATCAGTGAGGATTTCTTGATAACCGGTCATTGAAGTATTGAAAACGACTTCCCCAACCGCCGAACCCGTTGCCCCGATGGCCCGACCGTAAAACTGGGTTCCGTCTTCCAGAACCAATAGCGCTGACTTAATCAAAACACCCTCCAGAGAATATTTACTCGCTTTATTTGCATATTAATGCATAACAATGGCACAAATCAATGCAAATCTGCTTACCGACGTATTTCTGGCAAACGGCGGTATTCTAGAGATAGCCTCGGCAAATGTCTACCTTAAAGGACAATTTTTATTATTATTTTGCGCCACTGATGTGACAGCAAGGCGATAGCCATCAAAAAGATCAACTAACTCATTGTAGAAAACGCTTGCGGAGCAGGAAGAGTGTTAAATTTCACTGAAGGGAGTAAAAAAGTAGACCAGATGGTCAAAATTTACATTTAACCAACACATTTAAGCAGGATAACATCTAAAAATAAGCCCTTCATAAACAAATCATAAAAAAAAGACAAAATAAAAGGGCAATAAAATATTGCCCTCTGTAATCAAGTAATTACGACTACAATAACCACATCACGATGGGTAATAAATACTTATAGCTCATTCAAATTCAGCACATCACGCATATCAAAAAGACCATTTTGCTTTGACTTAAGCCACAAAGCCGATCTTACCGCGCCGTTGGCAAACGTCATGCGGCTGGAAGCCTTATGCGTGATCTCTACACGCTCGCCAATATCAGCAAACATCGCGGTGTGTTCACCGACAATGTCACCGGCGCGAACGGTGGCAAAACCAATGGTGCCCGGCACGCGTTCGCCGGTATAACCTTCACGCGAGTAGACCGCGCACTCTTTTAAATCTTTATCCAGCGCCCCGGCGATCGCTTCGCCCATTGCCAGCGCCGTACCCGATGGCGCATCCACTTTGTGGCGGTGGTGTGCTTCAATAATTTCGATATCGGTATAGTCGCCCATTACCTTTGCCGCTTTCTCCAGCAGCTTGAGCATGACGTTAACGCCAACGCTAAAGTTGGCCGCGAAAACGATCGCAATCTCTTCTGAAGCCTCGCGAATGGCCTGTTTCCCCGCATCGTCAAAGCCGGTGGTGCCAATGACCATGCCTTTACCGTGCTGGCGGCAAAACGCCAGATGCGCCAGCGTGCCTTCCGGGCGGGTAAAATCGATGAACACGTCAAAATCATCTTTTACCGCTTCCAGGCTGCTCTGAACGGTGACGCCAGACTTGCCCGCGCCCGCCAGTTCACCGGCATCGCTGCCCAGTAAAGAAGAGCCTTCACGCTCAAGCGCGGCCCCTAATTGAACCCCTTCCATCGCCAGGGTTGCCTGGATTAACTGCCGTCCCATGCGGCCGCCAGCGCCAGCAATGGCGACGCGGATTTGTGCATCATGCATAGCTATTCTCTTTTGTTAAAATTGCGTAAATCGTTTTCAGAGTAACCAGCCCGCTGCAGGGTCGCCAGCCGAAAACGCCCATAATTAGAATTTAATGATAAACAGAGAGGAATATCAGTAAAAGACATGATTCATCCCGCAGGATGAATCAATAGCATAGGCAGGAAATG
This sequence comes from Kluyvera sp. CHPC 1.2972, assembly GCF_036759925.1. Taxonomy (NCBI): domain Bacteria; kingdom Pseudomonadati; phylum Pseudomonadota; class Gammaproteobacteria; order Enterobacterales; family Enterobacteriaceae; genus Kluyvera; species Kluyvera sp. CHPC 1.2972. Next base: position 185,566 of record NZ_JAPKIB010000006.1, read on the forward strand.
AAGTGAAACTTACTCAGAATAGAAAGGACCGGCCGGGAAATGACTTAAAAACCAGGTCACCGCCAGTAAATCCGCGCTACCACCTGGGCTTAAGTTGCGCGCTATCAGCTCGTCATCAAGTTGCTGCATCGCTTCAATTCCACCGTCTACCAGCACCCCGCCCTGCCACAATAATTTTTGCGCCTGCTGCTGAACGTAATTGAGCCCTTCCAGCCCACCGCGGGAAACCAGATTGGTGTCGTCATTCCAGGCCATCAAATGTAATAACGTTTGCAGCAGCGCCAGATTGATATCGTCATGCTCCTGAAGTACACGGTGATAAACGGGCAGCGCCTGCGTTCTGACGGTACGAAAACCGCTCTCCGCCTCGCCGCGCGCCCCCGCCAGCCCGTAACGTAAAAAGTGCAGTTCTCCCTTGCTGAGCTTACCGCCTTTCTCCAGCGACAGTTCCCGCGCCACCATATCCCGGCACAGGCTCGCCACGGTGTCGCAAATATGGTGCTGCGAGAGCGACTCCCCCTGCGCGACGAGGCGGCCTATCACCGTACTGAGCAGCCCGAAGGCAAAAATCGCGCCGCGATGCGTGTTCACGCCGTCGGTCGCCTGCAGCATGTCATTTTCGCAAGCCAGCCCCAGCGGACGAATCATCACCAGTACCATCTGCGGCTCCAGCTTTGCGGTGCTGCTTCCCATCATGAAAAACTTTTCCATCCACGGCGCAATCGCCGCGGTGCTGCGCTCAAAGGCAGCCAGATCCATGTCCCGATGGGCACCGGTATTGCGAATATCCACCAGCCCCGGTTTTGGCGTTAACCGCACTTCAGTCAGCAGCGCACGCGCCACCAGTCCAATAACCTCTTCGGCTTTCAGCGTTACGCTAACTGGCGTATGCCGTTCCGTCACTACGTTCACGCTCATAGCTATCAATCCTTCGTGCAATTTCATCCAACAAGAGGTCGAGAGAGTGCACTCGACCTCGCGCACAGACGTGGGCATTCTCCTGACAAATCAGGCATTGCCGGGCAGGTAGCCCCAGTTCACGACGCGAAAGCGACCGGCCGTCGCTATCAATCACGTCAATATCCCAGAGCCTGCCCAGCGGATGCTGCTGCTCCAGCAACACCAGCTGTCGTTTCAACGCTTTAGCAGGCGCGCAGACCGCCGCCATCCATTCCGGGCCGCTCGGCGCATCCGTGTGCGCTTCCCAGACGGTGACCCATTCCCTCTGCTGACAGACCGCCGTCATCTCACGTTGCGCATACTGCGCAACGCGCTGCCACACGGGGGAGTTTTTGACCGCTCCCGGCGCCACCAGTGAAAATGAGATCAGCGGCAGCCGGTAACAGTCCAGCGCCTGACGCTGACGCGCCGCGCGGCTATCGCGCGCATGGAGCATCGCTTCCAGCGTTACCGGCTGACCACTAGAGAGTAGGTCTGCGCCGTTCATCAGTGTTTCACCTGGCGGATCACGTCGATCACCGAACCATCGCGATAGCGCACCACTGCCACGATTCGGTCGGTAAAGGCAATAGGTTCCGGTTTACCCGTCAGTTGTTCCGCGCGCTGCTGGAGCTGTTCGATGGCCATCAGCGCTACGCCAGCCTGCTTCAGGTTATCAATCAGATCCTGACGCGCCGGGTTCACCGCGATGCCGTGATCGGTGACAAGCACATCGACGCTCGCCCCTGGCGTGACGGTAGTCAGCACCTTCTCCACCACGCAAGGAATGCGCCCGCGCACCAGCGGTGCGGTAATAATGGTGAGGTCGGCCCCAGCCGCCGTGTCGCTATGCCCGCCGGACGCGCCGCGCAGCACGCCGTTCGAACCGGTCATCACGTTCACGTTGTAGTTCACGTCAATTTCCAGCGCGCTGAGCATCACGACGTTCAGCCGTTCGCATGCCGCCCCTTTGGAGCCAGGGTTAGCGTACTGGTTGGTGGAAATCTCAATGTGATTAGGGTTTTGCGCCAAAGACCGCGCGGCATCGCCGTCAAAGGATTGGGTATCGAGCAGCGCTTTGATCAGCCCCTTCTCATGCAGATCCACCATCGTGCCGGTGATCCCACCAAGGCCGAAGCTGGCGGTAATATTGTGGCGACGCATTTTATCTTCGAGGAAGCGCGTCACTGCCAGCGACGCGCCGCCGGTACCGGTCTGCAGGGAAAAGCCGTCGTTAAAATAGCCCGAATGTTCAATCACCTGCGCCGCCTGACGCGCGATCAGCAGCTCGCGTGGGTTGCTGGACAGGCGAATCGCCCCCGCGGTGATCTTCGCCGGATCGCCCACTTCATCGACCTGAACAATATAATCCACCTGATCCTGCGCAATGCTCGCCGGATAGTTCGGGTATGCCACCCACTCTTCCGTTAGCAGCACCACACAGTTGGCATGTTCGGCATCAACCTGCGCATAGCCCAGCGAGCCGCAGCGCGATTTACCGCTAAAGCCGTTCGCGTTGCCGAACTCATCGCAGCACGGTACGCCGAGGAAAGCGACATCGATATTCAGTTCACCGCTCTGGATAAGCTTCACGCGCCCACCGTGAGAGTGGATCTGCACCGGATTTTCCATCAACCCGGCGGAGATCTCCTCACCTAGCTGGCCGCGCAGCCCGGAGGTGTAGATCTGGCGGATCACGCCATTTTTAATATGCTCGATAAGCGGCCAGTGCGCGTCAATCAGGGAACTGGAGGCGAGCGTTAGATCGCGAAAACCCATTTCCGAGAGCTTCGCCATCACCATATTGACGACTTTATCACCACCGCGAAACGCGTGGTGGAAGGACACGGTCATGCCATTTTTAAGCCCGGAGCGACGAATCGCCTCTTCTAATGAGTCGCATACCTTGCGCTGGCGCTTTTCGTTTTCGCAGGCCAGCCACGGGCTATTGTGGGTCACGCCCTGGTATGGCTGTAATCCTTCCGGCACGACGTATTGCTGTTCCAGCATGTTGATTGTCTCTTTCATGGTTCCCTCCTTAATCACGAATGCCGGAAGCCGACAGCGCCACCACTTTGCGAGCGTGGTCGATAATCGGGCCGTCGATCATTTTGCCGTTCAGCGACACGACGCCAAGGCCTCGGGACTCCGCCTCTTCGGCTGCGGCAATCACTTCCCGCGCATGCTCCACCTCTTTTAAGGTCGGTGAATAAGCCTGATGCAGCAGCTCAATCTGGCGCGGGTTCACCAGCGATTTGCCGTTAAACCCGAGCCCCTTAGCCAGCTGAACCTCTTTGAGGAACCCTTCTTCATTGTTGATATCTGACCAGACCACGTCATAGGCGGCGATACCGCCTACGCGGGCGGCGTGCAGCACGGCGCAGCGCGCGTAAAACAGTTCGGTGCCGTCGCCACGGCAGGTGCCCATATCCATCACGTAATCGAAGGCCGCCAGGGCAATCGCCACCATGCGTGGGCTGGAGGTGGCAATCTCCACCGCGTTCACCACGCCCAGCGCTGATTCAATCGCCGCCATCAGTTTGGTGCTGCCTACTTCACGCCCGCATTCGCGCTCAATGCGCTCAACGTGGGCTTCCAGCTCAAGCACATCCTCTTTACGGTCAGTTTTTGGCAGACGGACAATATCCACGCCAGCGCGGACGACGGCTTCCAGGTCGGCCAGGCCAAACGGTGTGTTTAGCGGGTTAATGCGCACCACTTTCTCAACGTCTCGATAGAAAGGATGCTGTAGGGCGTGGTGTACCAACAGACGAGCGGTGTCCTTTTCGCGCAGCGAAACGGCATCTTCCAGGTCAAACATTACCGCGTCGGCGCCGTAGACAAATGAGGTACTCAGCATGGCGGCATTCGCGCCGGGGATAAACAGCATACTGCGACGAGGTTTCATAGCGCACTCCATTGAATGTCGGTCTGCTCAGCCGCGCGCAGCGCTGCCGCCTGTACCCTGGCCCGCAAAATGCACTCCAGCGCCCCTTTGTCATCGACGCTGACCTGCGCACGTTCGACCCCCAGTTTCTCCAGCGTTTCGCGAACTACGCTTTCAATCGCCGCGCCAAACTGCTGCTTCACCAGGCTCTCCAGCTCCAGCCGGATACCCGGCTCGGAGGAAGGGCCAATCCTGACCATTACATCGCTGGATTCCAGCGTGCCGGCCAGGGCATCCTTAATGATTTCCATAGGTTATGTTCCTTGTTAACGGTATTACGTCATGCGGTTTCAGTCTGTTCAGCGGCAAGGCGCTGTAAAAAAGCCAGCGTCCCGGCGGGCACCAGCGCACTCACCGCTCGCCAGTCACGTTCGGCGTAGAGCTTTCTGACCCGCGAGGCAGAAACGGGAGCCCCCCCTTTCTCCATACGCGCCAGCTCCACCACCTCAATTGCCGGGCCGCGACCGTGCGCTGAGCCCAGAATGTCGTGCATTCGCTGGTTGTATGCGCGCGTCAGAGGGCAGAACGGCTCGTTGCCGACAAAGCGGTGGGTAATGCCCAGCGCAGGCGCCAGATGTTCGCGAAATAGCTGAAGATCAATCTGGCTGTGGCAACCGTCCACCGCCCCCTTTTCTTTGAGGAAGTAGCCTGGGAAGGTCGCTCGCGAAATCAGGTAGGCGGAACCAGGGTGAAGCGTGAGGTTCTCGATGCCGCCGACCCCTTGTTCGATCAGCGCCCAGCGGTCGGTGTAACGAAACTGCGAGGCGTCTTCTTTCACCACAAACAGATGCAGCCAATCACAGCGCGCCGCCGCTTGTTCAATCAGATAGCGATGGCCGAGCGTAAAGGGATTGGCGTTCATCACGATGGCGCCAATGGTCTTTCCCGGCTGACGATAGAGCGCCAGTTGGCGGCAAAAGCGGGCCAGCCGCTCGCTGCTGTTTTCCATCAACACCGCCAGCGTCCCCGCCTGTGCGATGGGCCAGAAACCCGCGCCGGAAAACAGCACGCTATTTTCTGGTTTGGTAAACAGAAACAGTTCGCTGCGATTGAGTTCATAGGCCAGCGTGAGCAGTTCGGTCAGCAGCTTCAGGCTCAGCCCTTCGCCCTGCAAGATGGGAGAGACGGCGATGCATTTGAGTACGTTGCCAGCGATAGCGCCGCAGCCCACAATGTCGTTTTGCCACTCGGCGCACACCACCACTTCACAATCGGCTTCCAGAGAGAGCCCGGCCTGCTTCAGAAAGCTCGCCACCGCCTGGCGGCGCGTTTCATCTTTCTGCGGATAAATACGTTTAAACGTTAGATTCATTATTCTGCGTCCGTAAGCAAATAACGCCGCATATTTCGCCAGCGTTTACGCTATTCGTCTGGAATAGAAATCACATTTCCCATGCTAGTTTTATTACCTTTATGGTTTTTATGTTCTTAATTAAAGAGGAAAATAAAAATAATTAAATTAATAAAAAACACCACCGTTCAGTGAACATAATCACATCTCATCGGGAATTGAATTTATTAATATGCGCGGCGTTACCTCTCACGATAAACAGGATGATGTTTATGACTAACATGACCCAAACTCCCGCTGCGGAGAAGAAGGGCGCGCGCGACCTGCTGGGATTTAAAATCTTCGGCATGTCGTTACCGCTTTACGCGTTTGCTTTAATTACGCTATTACTTTCACACTTTTATAACGCCCTCCCCGATGACTTAGTTGGCGGCTTTTCCATTATGTTTATTATCGGCGCCATTTTTGGCGAAATAGGGAAGCGCCTGCCAATATTTAATAAATATATTGGCGGCGCACCAGTAATGATATTCCTGGTTGCCGCCTACTTTGTTTATGCCGGCATTTTCACGCAGAAAGAGATTGATGCGATTAGCAACATCATGGATAAGAGTAACTTCCTTAACCTGTTTATTGCGGTGCTGATTACCGGCGCGATTCTGTCGGTTAACCGCAAGCTGCTGCTGAAATCACTGCTCGGCTATATTCCAACCATTCTGACCGGGATCGCAGGTGCCGCCCTTTTTGGGATCGCCATTGGTCTGTGCTTCGGTATTCCGGTTGACCGCATCATGATGCTGTACGTGCTGCCAATTATGGGCGGCGGTAACGGCGCGGGCGCGGTACCGCTGTCTGAAATCTACCATTCCGTCACCGGGCGCTCCCGCGAAGAGTACTACTCTACCGCCATCGCCATTCTGACCATCGCCAATATCTTTGCCATTATCTTTGCTGCATTCCTCGATATCGTTGGTAAAAAATACACCTGGCTTAGCGGTGAAGGTGAGCTGGTACGTAAAGCCTCGTTCAAAACTGAAGACGATGAAAAAGCGGGCCAGATCACCCACCGTGAAACGGCTATTGGCCTGGTGTTATCCACCACCTGCTTCCTGCTGGCTTACGTTGTCGCCAAAAAGATCCTGCCCAGCATTGGCGGCGTATCTATCCACTATTTCGCCTGGATGGTACTGATCGTCGCGGCTCTGAACGCCTCTGGCCTGTGCTCACCAGAGATCAAAGCCGGTGCTAAACGTCTTTCCGACTTCTTCTCCAAACAGCTGCTGTGGGTGCTGATGGTTGGTGTCGGCGTTTGCTATACCGACCTGCAGGAAATCATTGATGCGCTGACCTTTGCGAACGTGGTGATTGCGGCGGTTATCGTGGTCGGTGCCGTTATCGGTGCCGCAATTGGCGGCTGGCTGATTGGCTTCTACCCTATCGAATCGTCCATTACCGCAGGCCTGTGTATGGCGAACCGCGGCGGTTCCGGCGACCTGGAAGTGCTTTCCGCCTGTAACCGTATGAATCTTATCTCCTATGCACAAATCTCCTCCCGTCTGGGCGGCGGTATTGTGCTGGTCATCGCCAGCATCGTGTTCAGCATGATGGTGTAATCAATATGCACGGCGGTGTTCGTGTTGCCAATGCCAAAGTGAACGTAGAGGCCAGAGCCGGGGGCGGCCGAGGGAAATCCACTCTACGACTCCTTAGCCGGATTCATGAGGCATTGGTCAACACCGGCACCGCCGTGCCCTTGTTCTGGATAATCATTTATGGCTGCTGCCGTACTGCTGGGTGAAGGCTTCACCCTGATGTCTATGGGGATGGGATTCGTGCTGGCGTTTCTGTTCCTGCTTATTTTCGCTATCCGCATGATGTCCACCGCCATCGCCCGTTTTTTCCCCGAGCCCGCCGCCACTCCCGCGCCGCGCGCCGTGCCCGTCGTGGACGACTTCACCCGCTTAAAGCCGGTGATTGCCGCGGCCATTCACCATCACCGTCTTAACGCTTAAGTTCCGGAGGGAACCATGACTCTCGCGATTACCGATGTCGTCCTGCGCGACGCCCACCAGTCCCTGTTTGCCACCCGTCTGCGCCTTGATGACATGCTGCCCATTGCCGCTCAGCTTGATGACGTCGGCTACGGCTCGCTCGAATGCTGGGGCGGCGCCACCTTTGACGCCTGCATCCGCTTCCTCGGCGAAGACCCGTGGCTGCGCCTGCGCGAGCTGAAAAAAGCCATGCCGAAGACCCCGCTGCAGATGCTGCTGCGCGGGCAGAACCTGCTCGGTTACCGTCACTATGCCGACGATGTGGTGGAGCGCTTTGTCGAGCGGGCGGTGAAAAACGGCATGGACGTGTTCCGCGTTTTCGATGCCATGAACGACCCGCGCAATATGAAAGCCGCCCTGCAGGCGGTGCGCAGCCACGGCGCGCATGCCCAGGGCACGCTCTCCTACACCACCAGCCCGGTGCACACCCTGCAGACCTGGCTGGACCTGACCGAACAGCTGCTGGAAACCGGCGTTGACTCCATCGCTATCAAAGATATGTCCGGCATCCTGACCCCGATGGCGGCCTATGAGCTGGTCAGCGAAATCAAAAAACGCTACGACGTACGGCTGCACCTGCACTGCCACGCCACCACCGGGATGGCGGAGATGGCGCTGCTGAAAGCCATTGAAGCCGGCGTTGACGGTGTGGATACCGCCATCTCTTCGATGAGCGCCACCTACGGCCACCCGGCTACCGAAGCGCTGGTCGCCACGCTGGCCGGCACTGCCCATGACACCGGGCTCGACATTAACAAACTGGAAAATATCGCCGCCTATTTCCGCGAGGTGCGCAGGAAATACCACGCCTTTGAAGGCCAGCTGAAAGGCTATGATAGCCGCATTCTGGTGGCGCAGGTGCCGGGCGGGATGCTGACCAACCTGGAAAGCCAGCTGAAGCAGCAGAACGCGGCGGACAAGCTTGACCTGGTGCTGGCGGAAATCCCCCGCGTGCGCGAAGACCTCGGCTTTATTCCACTGGTGACCCCGACCTCGCAGATTGTCGGCACCCAGGCGGTGCTCAACGTGCTGACCGGCGAGCGCTACAAAACCATCGCCAGAGAGACGGCGGGCATTCTGAAAGGTGAATACGGCCGCTCCCCGGCCCCGGTGAACGCCGCGCTGCAGGCGAAGGTGCTTGACGGCGCGCAGGCCATCACCTGCCGCCCGGCGGACCTGCTGAAGCCGGAGCTGGCGGCGCTGGAAGCGGACATCACCCGTCAGGCGCAGGAGAAGGGGATTCCGCTGGCGGATAACGCCATCGACGACGTGCTGACCGTGGCGCTGTTCCCGCAGCCGGGCATGAAGTTCCTCGAAAATCGCCACAACCCGGCGGCGTTTGAACCGCTGCCGCAGGTGGAGCGCGCGAAGCCCGCCCCGGCAGAAAAACCATCCTCCGCCGGTATCTACACCGTGGAAGTGGAAGGTAAAGCCTTTGTGGTGAAGGTCAGTGACGGCGGCGATATCAGCCAGCTGACAACCACGACCGCCGCGCCGGTTGCAGCCCCGGCTCCGGCGGGCGCAGGTACTCCGGTTGCCGCCCCGCTGGCAGGCAACATCTGGAAAGTGGTGGCGACCGAAGGCCAGCACGTGGCGGAAGGCGACGTGTTGTTGATTCTGGAAGCGATGAAGATGGAAACCGACATCCGCGCTGCGCAGGCCGGAACGGTGCATGGCATTGCGGTGAAAGCCGGGGATGCAGTCGCGGTCGGCGACACCCTGATGACGCTGGCATAACGGAGAGGACGAATGGAAAGTCTGAACGCCCTGTTCCAGGGCATGGGGCTGATGCACCTTGGCGCCGGCCAGGCCATCATGCTGCTGGTCAGCCTGCTGCTGCTGTGGCTGGCGATTGCGAAGAAGTTTGAGCCGCTGCTGCTGCTGCCGATTGGCTTCGGCGGCCTGCTCTCCAACATCCCGGAAGCGGGCATGGCGCTGACCGCGCTGGAGAGCCTGCTGGCCCATCACGACGCCGGACAGCTGGCGGTGATTGCAGCGAAGCTCAACTGCGCGGCGGACGTACACGCCATTAAAGAGGCGTTAGCGCTGGCGCTGCCGTCAGTGCAGAGCCAGATGGAGAATCTGGCGGTGGACATGGGCTACACGCCGGGCGTGCTGGCGCTGTTCTACAAAGTGGCGATTGGCTCCGGCGTGGCGCCGCTGGTTATCTTTATGGGCGTCGGCGCGATGACCGACTTCGGCCCGCTGCTGGCGAACCCGCGCACCCTGCTGCTCGGCGCGGCGGCGCAGTTCGGCATCTTCGCCACCGTGCTGGGTGCACTGACGCTGAACTACTTCGGCATCATCCCCTTCACCCTGCCGCAGGCGGCGGCGATTGGCATCATCGGCGGCGCGGATGGCCCGACGGCGATTTACCTCTCCAGCAAGCTGGCCCCGGAACTGCTGGGGGCGATTGCGGTGGCGGCCTACTCCTATATGGCGCTGGTGCCGCTGATTCAGCCGCCGATTATGAAGCTGCTGACCAGCGAAACGGAGCGGAAAATCCGCATGGTGCAGCTGCGTACGGTCAGCAAGCGGGAGAAAATTCTTTTCCCGGTGGTGCTGTTGCTGCTGGTAGCGCTGCTGCTGCCGGACGCAGCGCCACTGCTGGGGATGTTCTGCTTCGGCAACCTGATGCGGGAAAGCGGGGTGGTGGAGCGTCTGAGCGACACGGTGCAGAACGGGCTGATTAATATCGTGACGATATTCCTCGGGCTGTCAGTGGGGGCGAAGCTGGTGGCGGATAAATTCCTGCAGCCGCAGACGCTGGGCATTCTGCTGCTGGGGGTGATTGCGTTTGGCATCGGGACGGCGGCTGGCGTACTGATGGCGAAACTGATGAACCTGTTCAGCGCGAACAAAATCAATCCGCTTATCGGCTCGGCGGGGGTCTCGGCAGTGCCGATGGCGGCACGTGTCTCGAACAAGGTAGGGCTGGAGTCGGACGCGCAGAACTTCCTGCTGATGCACGCCATGGGGCCGAACGTAGCCGGGGTGATTGGCTCGGCGATAGCCGCAGGCGTGATGCTGAAGTACGTAATGGCGATGTAATTTACGTTGGGATACGCGTGGCGTATCCCATTTTCATCCCAATGTAATCTGAAAAAAAAGCAAATATGAACTGGCTCAGGAACCGTATGTCCCGAATGTCGGAATATCTCCTTTTTAAATATATACACCTCCCTATGTTTATCCGAAAAATGGCCCTGTGGTTTTCCCGATGTTCCTTCCAGAATCGCATCTTTCTGCTGATCTTATTTACCTCAACGGTGGTGATGCTGGCGATGTCCTGGTACCTCACCAACATCACTAAAGACCGATTGCACTATCAGGTCGGCCAGCGCGCGCTGATTCAGGCGATGCAGATCTCGGCAATGCCCGAACTGGTTGAAGCCGTGCAGCACAACGATCTTGCGCGGATAAAGGCGCTCATCGACCCAATGCGATCGTTTTCCGATGCCACTTACATCACGGTTGGAGACGAAAAAGGCCAGCGCCTTTACCATGTGAATCCCGATGAGATTGGTAAATATATGGAAGGGGGAGACAGCGATGAGGCGCTGTTTAATGCCAAAAGCTACGTCTCCGTTCGTGAAGGATCGTTAGGGTCATCGCTGCGCGGCAAGTCGCCTATTCAGGATCAAACCGGCAAGGTCATTGGCATCGTGTCCGTCGGCTATACCATCGATCAGTTGGAAAACTGGCTCAATCTCCAGATTGGATCGTTTATGTTTCCCATGGCCGTCTTACTGCTATTGCTCCTCTACTGTGCCAGACGGTTTTCCCTGCACATTAAAAAACAGATGTTGAATATGGAGCCGCAGCAGCTTTCGCAGTTGCTCATCCAGCAAAGCGTATTATTTGAGTCGGTTTTTGAGGGGCTTATCGCTATCGACTCGTTTCACCGCATTACCGCCATTAACCAGACGGCACGGCGAATGCTGAACCTTAGCCAGCCAGAGGCCGAGCTGATTGGGCAAGCAATAGATAGCGTGGTGACGCCTGAAACCTTTTTTTATGATGCGCAGCAGAAGAACAAAAAAGATGAGATTGTGACGTTTAATGACGTCAAAGTGATTGCCAGCCGCATGGCCGTTATCTTAGACAGCCAGCCGCAGGGATGGGTAATCAGCTTTCGCAGCAAAGATGATATCAACACCCTCAGCCTGCAATTAAGCCAGATTCAGCAGTACGCCGACAACCTGCGCGCCGTTCAGCACGAGCACCGCAACCTGATTTCCACCATCGCCGGGCTGCTTTTCCTCAAGCGCTACGATAACGCGTTGGCGCTAATTCAGCAGCAGTCTGAGAGCCACCAGAAAGTGCTCGATTTTATTGCCCACAACTTTAAAGACCACCACCTCGCCGGTTTACTGATTGGCAAATATTACCGCGCGAAGGAGCTGGGTCTGGAACTGGTTTTCGACCCCGCCTGCTACGTCGAGCAGCTACCGCTATCACTCTCTCATAACGAATGGATCTCCATTGTCGGCAACTTACTGGATAATGCCTACAACGCCACCCTGCTCAATCAGGCGGGCGCACGCCAGATCGAATGTCTGATCAACAGCGAAGGCAGCGAGGTGATCATCGAAGTCGCCGATCAGGGTATCGGCATTGATGAAGATATCCGCCAGCATATTTTTGAACGCGGCGTGACCAGCCGTGACAGCGGCGATCACGGCATCGGTTTATGGTTAGTTCGCAGCTACGTCGAGCAGGCTAACGGCAACATTATTATTGATAACAATAGCCCTTACGGCACCATTTTTACCCTCTACCTACCCTTTACCAGAGACGAACATCATGGATAGCATTACGACGCTGATTATTGAAGATGAGCCGATGCTGGCGGAAATACTGGTGGATACCATCAAGCAGTCACCGCAATTTCAGGTCATCGGCGTGGCCGATAAAGTGGAAAGCGCCAAAAAGCAGATTCGCCTGTATCAACCCGATCTGATCCTGCTGGATAACTTCCTACCCGATGGTAAAGGCATTGATTTAATTCGCCATACGATCAACACACAGTACACCGGGCGGATTATATTTCTCACCGCCGATAACCATATGGATACCATCAGCGAAGCATTGCGACTGGGGGTGTTTGATTATCTGATTAAGCCAGTGCACTACCAGCGATTACAGCATACGCTGGAACGCTTTGCCCGCTATCGTGGCTCGTTACGCTCCAGTGAGCAGGCGAACCAAACCCACGTTGATGCACTTTTTAATATTCAGGCCAAAGAGCAGATAGCGGAGCCCTCCTCAGGGCTGCGCGGTATCGATGAAAACACCTTCAACCGCGTACTGCAGATATTTTCCGACCCGCGCACGGTGCACACCGCCGACTCGTTAGCGCGGATCCTCGGCAGCAGTAAGACCACCGCCAGACGCTATCTGGAGCAAGGCGTGAAGAACGATCAGCTGGAGGCGGAGATCAGCTATGGCAAAGTCGGCAGGCCAGAGCGCATCTATCGCGGCAAGATTCCAGAACTATGATCCCAGCGTGTAGTTGACGATCATCTGCCCCTTTTTCATCTTCACCTGGGTAATCGTGACCGGCCCAATCTCAGAAAGATGGGCAACGTGCGTTCCTCCACACGGGTAAGCCGGGAGATGGCCAAAGCCAACCTGTCGTAGTCCGTCAGCGAACGTCACCTGACGGGCGAGATTTTCCGCCTGCCAGGCGCTGATTTTCGCCAGAAGCGACGGCGCATCCGGCAACGTGGCGTTGTCCTCCGCGGCGAAAGTAATACGCCCCTCATTGGGCCAATGGTGCGCTTTGATCGGATGCCAGCCGTACTCTGTCCCCGCCAGGCCGATCAGATGCCCCGCAGAATGCAGCCGAGCGTGCAGCTTGCGCTGCGCCGCATCCACACGCAGATTCACTGCCCCGGAGGATAACGGTTTTGCCACCATATGCAGCACGTCGTCACCGCGCGCAAGCACCGCTTCAACCGGTTCATCATCAATCCAGCCCACGTCGGCAGGCTGCCCGCCGCCCTGCGGGTGAAACAGCGTGCTATCCAGCACCACCGCGTACCGCCCGTCCGGCTCAGGCGTACAGCTCAGTACGTTAGCCCGGCCTTCAGTATCATCGCAGGTGTAATAAAGACGTTCAGTCATGGTTGTTCTCCTCTTAATGAGAAGAGTATATTCACTTTATCAACGGCGATAATCCTGCTCTCACTCAATGCATCTTTGCCTGGTACGCACAAATGAACCCTAACCTTCTACCCGACCTTGCCACCTTTGTGTTGATTATCGACCAGGGTAGCTTTACCGCGGCGGCAAAAGCCGCTGGAGCCACGCCTTCCGCTATTAGCCGCAGCGTGTCGCGCCTGGAGCAGGCGCTGGGCAGTAGGTTGCTGCATCGCACCACCCGCAAGCTGGCGCTGAGCGAGACGGGGAAAATGGTGTACGAACACGCGCAGGAGATGCTGAATGCCGCGCAGATGGCGCTGGATTCCGGCAGTAGTCGCCAGCAGGTAGCCCAAGGCAAGCTGACCGTTAGCGTGCCGAAAGCGGTGGGGCATTTTGTGATTCACCCGCTAATGGCCGAATTTCTTAAGCGCTACCCGGATGTCGACGTGTGCCTGCGCCTGGAAGACCGCTATATGGATTTGATTGACGACGGTGTCGACCTGGCGCTGCGCATCAGCCAGTCCCCCTCCCCCGGCCTGTACGGCAAAGCGTTGATGCCGGTAAGCCATGTGATTTGTGCTACCCCGGCGTATTTGCGTCAGCACGGCACGCCCGACACGCCGCAGGCATTGCGCCACCATAGCTGTATCAGCCTCGGCGAAACACCCGCCGATGCACGCTGGAAATTCCGACTTGGCGAGAAGAGCGAGACGATTCAGACCCACGGACGCTACGCCGCCAACCATACCGGCGTGCGGCTAGACGCGGTGAAAAACCATCTTGGTATCGGCAGCCTGCCGCTATTTACCGCGCGGGAAGCGCTGGCTAACGGTGAGATTGTGCAGGTACTGCCGGAGTGGGAGTTTATCAGCGACTACAGCGGCGATCTGTGGCTGTTATGGACGCGTAACCAGCATATGCCCGCCAGAATGCGGGCGATGATTGATTATCTGAGCGAGAAGCTGCCGCAGCGCTATGACTGACAAACGCTGAGCAGCAAACGCCGCAGCCAGCGGTGTGCGGGGTCGGCATCCATACGCGGGTGCCACATCTGTGAGACGGTAATCTCAGGCGTCTTTACCGGCAGCGTAAATGATCGATACCGCTCAGCCCCAATACGGTTCTGTAGCCCCGCAAACCAGGATAATGGCACCTGCGCAATAAGGTCAGTATCCTGCACAACCGCCAGCGCCGCCGTATACCCCGGCACAATCGCCGCCACGCAGCGCGATAGTCCTAGCGCTGCCAATGCCTCATCAACCGGCCCTTGCCCACTGCCGTGACGCGAAGCCACCACATGCCCCCAGCGCGCGTACACTTCAGCGCTCAGCGTACTGGCCAACAGCGGATGGTTTTTTCTCACTACGCCGACAAAGCGATCCCGGAACAGCGCCTGCAAACGGATCTCCGGCCCCATCTCCTTCTGCACGCCAATCTCCAGGCACACCCGCCCTTCACGCAGCGGTGCAGACTCCTTTTCCGGTTTGGCGACAAAACAGAGACGCACACCAGGCGCTTCCGCTGCTGCCGCGGCGACCAGACGGGCGCCAAAGGTTTCAACAAAACCTTCATTGGTGCGCAGCATGAAGGTTCTTTCCAGCGTCGGTAGCGTCAGCGCGGAAAGCGCCGGGCTGAGCACCTGACGTGCTTCCAGCGCTGCGCTGTTAGCCCTTTCCTGAATCGCTTGCGCATGTGGCGTAAGCACCATCTTTCTTCCCGCTCTCACCAGCAGTGGGTCGTTCGTCGCCGCACGTAAGCGACTCAAGGTGCGACTCATCGCCGAGGCGCTCAGCCCCAAACGGCGCGCCGCACCAGCCACGCTCGCTTCACTGAGCAGCGCATCAAGCGCCACCAGCAGATTGAAATCAGGTTCCGTCATGTCATCTCTTTTTGATAAGGCGTTTGGTGCAGGTTATTACTGTAGATGCTGCGTCTTCCGCCGTATATGAAATGCACCTATATTTTCTGCAACTCATCCGTATTACCGCAGGAGATACCCCCATGCAGGCAAAAACCGTACTCATCATTGGCGCATCACGCGGCCTCGGGCAGGCAATGGCAGAGGCGTTTATCGGTCATGGCTGGAATGTGATTGGCACCGTACGTCAACTGGCACCCGCTACTCCTTTACATCAGTTGGCGCTCCAGCATCCGGGCAGCGTGCGTATTGAGCTGCTGGATATTTGCGACGAGGAGCAGATAGCCGCGCTGGCGCAGCGCCTGCAAGGCCAGCGCATCGATATGCTGTTTGTGAACGCCGGTACCACCAATCGCGAACCTTCTCAGGGCATCGGAGATATTACAACGGAAGAGTTTATGCAGATAATGCTGACTAACGCGCTGGCCCCGATGCGGGTGATTGAGAAGCTAGAACCACAGGTTACCACCGGAGGACTGATTGGCGTGATGTCCTCAGGACAGGGGAGTATTGCTAATAACGAAAACGGGCAGCGGGAACTGTATCGCGGCAGTAAGGCGGCGCTAAATATGTTTATGCGCAGCGTTGCCGCACGCCCGGCCATGCAAAGCCGGCCAATGGTGACCATGGCACCGGGGTGGATCAAGACCGATTTAGGCGGCCCTGATGCCCCTTACACCATCGCCGAGACCATTCCCTCACTGGTGAACGTGCTGCTGGAAAAACAGCAGCGTCCCGGGCTAGAGTACCTCGATTTTCGCGGTAACACCGTCCCCTGGTAAACGCTTATGGCGCTAATGCAAAAACCTCCGCCACCCACTGGCGGAAGCCTTCAACGTCCAGCCCCAGCGCCACCTGCGCGTTAGCGGGCTGGCCGAGCTTCCCTTCAATATCCACGACCGTTGTCCCAGCGGTAAATTGCCCCTGCGTTTCAACGGCGACGTAGCAGCTTTGCAGGGTAAACAGCGCCGGACGCGCCAGCCAGGCAATCGCGCATAGATCGTGCATGCGCAGGCCGCTCTGCATACTGCCGCTGCGGTAGTGGCTGAACAATGCATGGAGCATACCGCCGGTTTTATTCAGCGCGGGCAGCGAGGCCAGATATTCCGGCGAGAGTGTCGCCTGGTTGGTGACGTCCAGACCGCACATCACAATCTCCAGACCGCTGCGGAACACCAGCGCCGCCGCTTCCGGATCGATAGCGATATTAAATTCGGCGTTCGGCGTAAAGTTACCGCGACCGGCGGAACCGCCCATAATCACCAGGCGGCGAATATTGAAGCGGCATTCGGGGTACTGCGTCAGCAACAGCGCGATATTGGTCAGCGGACCAATGGCAACCAGCGTGACGGGTTCCGACGCCAGCATCAGCGCATCGCGGATTGCCTGAAATGCCGGTTTTGCCAGCGGCTGGCGGTTATGCTCGACAAAATCATAGCCCTCCATGCCGGACTCACCGTGCACCGATGCGGCGTCGCGCAGTGGACGAACCAGCGGCGCGGCCGCGCCCTGCGCCAGCGGCACATCCGCCTCCCAGAAATGCAGCAGCTGCAGGCCATTTCGAGTCGTTTTCTCGACAGAGACGTTGCCGGCGACGGTGGTCATAAGCTGGAGATCCAGCTCGGGAGCAAACAGCGCGGCGGCAATCGCCGCAGCATCGTCGATACCGGGATCGGTATCCAGGAAGATAGGCAGTCGCATGATTTCTCCATAAAAAATGCCAGACGTTAAGCCTGGCATTTTTTCACATCTGCGGGAGAATTAATTTATTCGACTTCACGAACATCCACACGCAGTTCACGCGGCACCTCAAAGACGATGTTCTCTTCGCGGCCTTCAAGGGTTATCGCCTCGCCGCCGCCTAACGATTGCAGGCGAGCAATGACGTTCTGCACCAGAATATCCGGCGCGGATGCCCCGGCGGTGACGCCAACGCAGGCCGCTTCTTTAACCCAGGCTTCCTGAATGTCAGACGCATCGTCAATCAGATAGGCCGCTTTACCCATCCGCTGCGCCAGTTCGGCCAGACGGTTGGAGTTGGAAGAGTTCTTCGACCCAACGACCAGCACCACGTCAGCCTGCTGGGCGAGCGATCGCACGGCTTCCTGACGGTTGGTGGTGGCGTAGCAAATATCATCTTTGCGCGGGCCAACGATTTTCGGGAAGCGCTGGCGTAGCGCATCGATAACGTCGGAGGTATCATCCACCGAGAGCGTGGTCTGAGTCATAAACGACAGCTTGCTTTCGTCTTTGACATCGAGCGTCAGCACGTCTTCCGGCGACTCAACGAGGTACATGCCCCCTTTCGGATTGCTGTACTGGCCCATCGTGCCTTCAACTTCCGGGTGACCGGCGTGGCCGATAAGAATCGACTCTTCACCACGACGACTCGCGCGCGCCACTTCCATATGCACTTTAGTGACCAGCGGGCAGGTCGCGTCAAAGACCGTCAGGTCACGACTTTTCGCTTCGTTCCGCACGGCCTGAGAGACACCATGGGCGGAGAAGATCAGGATAGCGCCGTCCGGCACTTCGCTAATCTGCTCGATAAAGATCGCGCCACGTGAACGCAGGCTATCCACCACGTAGCGGTTATGCACAACTTCGTGACGAACGTAGATTGGCGCGCCATAGATGGCGAGCGCATTTTCAACAATGCTGATAGCGCGGTCAACGCCTGCACAAAAGCCGCGTGGGTTGGCCAACAGGATCTGCATGTTACGCCTCCAGTACCGGATCGACTTCCAGTACTTCAATATCAAAATGAACGGTATGGCCCGCCAGCGGGTGGTTGAAATCAACCGTGATGGAGTCACCGTTAATCTCGCGGATCACGCCAGGCATCTCGCTGCCGTCCATTGCGGTGAACAGCATGATAGCGCCGATTTCCGGTTCGCCCGCATCCATAAATTCGCGGCGGGAGAAATACTGGATAAGATCTGGCGTGGAAATACCAAACGCCGCGTCAGGCTCCAGAGAGAAGGATTTTTTGTCCCCGGCCTTCAGGCCGAGAAGATGCTGCTCCAGCCCTTCAGACAGGGAGGCATCGCCCAGACGAAACAGCGCCGGTTTGCCGTTGTTACGGGTCGACTCTGCGGTAGAGCCATCGTCCAGTTTCAGCGTGAAGTGCACCAGCACCGCACTATTGCTTTGAATCGAGTTAGACATGCAGGGACAGCCTTTTATCTTACGACATTGGAATGACGATTATTGTTATAAAATAGTGCACCGTTGAGACTCCCCGGCGTCGCTTTGCTCGGCCGGGCTACAGACTGGAGTAGCCCGGCCGAGCAAAGCGACGCCGGGAAAATCACGGAACTATGCCTGCTTTTTCGGCAGGAAACCTTCCAGCACGATCAGCGCTGCACCGATACAGATTGCCGTATCGGCCAGGTTGAAAGTAGCAAAGTGCCAGTCGCCGACGTAGAAATCGATCATGTCGACAACAAAACCGTGCCACAAACGGTCGAACAGGTTACCCAGCGCGCCGCCAATAATCAGCGCGTAGGCAATGTTGTTCAGCTTTTGCGTGGCCTTCGAGCGATACATCAGCACCGCCAGCGCAATACAGATACCGATAGCGATACCCGCAAAGAACCAGCGCTGCCAACCGCCACTGTCGGCCAGGAAGCTAAACGCCGCACCATAGTTACGCGCATAATGCAGATTAAGCGACGGGAACAGCGAAACCGTCTCCCCCAGAGCAAAGTTCTGGAGGATCAGGTATTTGCTGCCCAGATCGATAATCAGCACGACGACAACCAGCCACAGCCAGCGTAGCCCTGTTGAACAAATCGATTTACTCATCAGGCAAACTTACGTTTTTCGCCGTCACCGGCCACGTTGCTCACACAGCGTCCGCAGATTTCTGCGTGTTCCGCCACCTTACCGACGTCCTGAGTGTAGTGCCAGCAACGCGGGCACTTCTCGCCTTCGGCTTTATTCAGCGCCACTTTCAGCCCTTTCAGCAGTTCGCTCTGCTGGGCATCAGCGGTTGCCGCTTCATAATCAGCAACGGTCGCCCCGGAGGTCAACAGGACAAATCGTAATTCGTCGCCAAGCGCGTTCAGCTTAGCCGCCAGTTCTGGCTGGGCGTACAGGGTGACTGCCGCTTCCAGAGAACCACCGACTTTCTTATCAGCACGCGCCTGCTCGATGACCTTGTTCACTTCGCCACGAACCTGCAGCAGTTCTTCCCAGAACGCATCGTTCATCGCTTCGCTGTCGGCCAGGCCAAACAGACCTTCGTACCATTCACCGGTGAAGACGTACTTCTCGCGGTTACCCGGCAGGTAGCCCCAGATTTCGTCGGCGGTGAAGGACATGATCGGCGCCATCCAGCGAACCAGCGCTTCTGCGATATGGTACAGCGCAGTCTGGCAGCTACGACGCGCCACGCTGTCCGCTTTCGCGGTGTACTGGCGGTCTTTGATGATGTCGAGGTAGAACGAGCCCATTTCTACGGAGCAGAAGCGCATCAGGCGCTGTACCACTTCGTGGAAGTCATAGGATTCGTAGGCTTTCATGATGTCAGCCTGCGCTTCTTGCGCACAGCCTACGGCCCAACGATCCAGCACCACCATCTCTTCCGGTTTCACCATGTCTTTTACCGGATCGAAACCGTTCAGGTTCGCCAGCAGGAAGCGCGCGGTGTTACGGATACGACGATAGCTGTCGGCAGCACGTTTCAGGATCTCATCCGATACCGCCATTTCGCCGGTGTAGTCGGTAGATGCCACCCACAGACGCAGGATATCCGCGCCCAGTTTGTTCATCACGTCCTGCGGAGAAACGGTGTTGCCGATAGATTTAGACATCTTACGGCCCTGACCATCCACGGTGAAGCCGTGGGTCAGTACCTGGCGATACGGCGCTTTGCCTTTCATGGCGACGCTAATCATCAGGGAGGACATGAACCAGCCGCGGTGCTGGTCAGAACCTTCCAGATACATGTCAGCTGCGTGGCCGCCGAATTCAGGGCGCGCATCGACGACGGAGTAGCTGGTTGAACCGGAATCGAACCATACGTCCAGGGTATCCGGCACTTTGACGTAGTTGTCTGCGTCGTCACCGAGGATTTCACGCGGGTCGAGATCCCACCACGCCTGAATACCGTCTTTCTCAACGTACTTAGCGACCGCTTCCATCAGTTCAGTGGTACGCGGGTGAAGCTCTTCGGTGTCTTTATGCACGAACAGCGCCATTGGCACGCCCCAGGTACGCTGACGGGAGATACACCAGTCAGGACGGTTCGCCACCATGGATTCGATACGTGCTTTACCCCAGGCCGGGATCCAGCCGCTCAGATCTTCTTTCGCCAGGCCTTCCTGCTCGATGCGGTCGATCTCTTTCAGAGACTGAATACGCAGGCCTTTTTTATCCATGCTGACGAACCACTGCGGGGTCGCACGGAAGATGATCGGTGACTTGTGACGCCAGCAGCATGGGTAGCTATGCTGCATTTTTTCTACGTGCAGCAGTGCGCCTTTTTCCGTCAGCAGCGCAACGATTTTGTCGTTGGCTTTGAAGACGTTCACGCCGTCCAGTTCTGGGTAAGTGCCTGCCAGGTAAGCGCCATCAGGGCCAACCGGGTTAGCGATCTCCAGACCGTATTTTTGGCTGATCACGTAGTCGTCAGGGCCGTGGCCACCGGCGGTATGTACCGCACCGGTACCGGCATCCAGCGTCACGTGGTCGCCCAGAATAGCCGGAACGTCGAAGCCCATGAACGGGTGGGTGAAGCGCAGCAGTTCCAGCTCGGCGCCTTTGACGGTGCCCAGAATGGTGTAGTCGCTCACGCCGATGCGCTTCATCACGCTCTCAACGAGGTCGCTTGCCAGAATCAGCGCCTGGCCGTCAATTTGCACCAGCGCGTAGTCGAAATCAGGTGCCAGAGAGATAGCGCGGTTCGCTGGCAGGGTCCACGGGGTGGTGGTCCAGATAACCAGGGAGACTGGGCCGGTCACGTTCGCGGCACCAAATTTCGCTTTTACCGCATCCGGGTCAGCGGCGTGGAACGCCACATCGATGGATGGAGAGGTTTTGTCGTAATACTCAACTTCCGCTTCCGCCAGCGCAGAACGGCAGTCAACGCACCAGTGCACCGGCTTCGCGCCTTTGTGCAGGTGGCCGTTAGCTACGATTTTGCCCAGCGCACGAATGATGTTGGCTTCGGTTTTGAAGTCCATAGTCAGGTATGGCTTCTCCCAGTCGCCCAGCACGCCCAGACGGATGAAGTCGGTACGCTGACCGTCAACCTGGGTTGCGGCGTATTCGCGGCACTTCGCGCGGAACTCGGCAGCGGTAAATTTCTCGCCCGGCTTGCCAAACTCTTGCTCAACTTTCAGTTCGATAGGCAGGCCGTGGCAGTCCCAGCCAGGCACGTACGGAGAGTCATAACCGGAAAGCCCTTTGGACTTCACGATAATGTCTTTCAGAATCTTGTTAACCGAGTGACCAATATGAATGTTGCCATTCGCATAGGGAGGGCCATCATGCAGAATGAACGTTTTTTTGCCTTTTTTGGCTGCACGAATGATGCCGTACAGGTCATCATCAGTCCAACGCGCCAGCATTCCCGGTTCGCGCTTGGCGAGATCGCCGCGCATCGGGAACCCTGTTTCCGGCAAATTCAGGGTTGATTTATAGTCACTCATCAGATTCTCGGTTCCGTATATTTACGTAGGCATTTAAGCCGGGTTTGAAAGCCCAAAAAACTCGCGGGCCGTTAATTCATCACGCGCAATCTGCGCTTTTAGTTCATCCAGCGACGCAAATCGCTGCTCGTTGCGTATTTTTTTACGCAGCACTACATCTATATGGCGACCGTAAAGGTCCATTACAACGTCGAGCAAATGCACTTCCAGTTGCTGACGAACGCCAGCAACGGTCGGGCGCGTACCAATGTTTGCCACGCCCGGCAGAGGCTTATCACCCAGCCCCATGACTTCTACCGCATAGACCCCTTTTACCGGGGACACCTGACGACGCAGCGGTAAGTTCGCCGTCGGGAAACCGATGGTTCGGCCCAGTTCATCGCCGTGCACCACGCGCCCGGAGATGATAAACGGATGGCCAAGAAGACTTTCGGCCTGTTCGAGATTATCCTCGGCCAGCGCCTGACGTACAGCGGTGCTGCTGATACGTACGCCGCCGTGACAGAAGGTTTCGGTGCTGGTGATATCGAAACCAAAATCTTCGCCAGCCTTCTGTAATAACAAGAAATCGCCCTGACGACCAGCGCCGAAACGGAAATCATCGCCAACAGCGAGGAACTGCACCCCCAGACGCTTCACCAGCAGTTCGCTGATAAAGTCCTGCGCGGTCAGCGCCGCAAAGCGACGGTCAAAACGCAGGCAGAGGACGTAGTCCACTCCACTCTCGGCCAGATAGCGCAGCTTTTCGCGCAGGCGCGTCAGGCGAGCCGGGGCCTTGTCAGCCGCGAAGAGCTCCAGCGGCTGCGGTTCAAAAATCATCACCACCACAGGCAAACCGCGCGCTCTGCCCTCGGCACGTAAGCCTTGCAGTAACGCCTGATGCCCGCGATGCACACCGTCGAAATTACCAATGGTCAGCACGCACCCATGCGGTGCCTGACTGAGATTATGTATGCCGCGTATCAGCTTCATGTCTGGCTCAAAAGAGTGAAAATCGTCAGAGTATACCTTGTACAACCCGCCACGTTAACCCGCGATTACGCCTCACGGCGGAAAGAAGGAATGTTTTCATCAGCATCCGCTGGAAAGGTAAGAAAATATGGCCGACGCGCATGATTTTTGTGCCGGAAGGACTGTATTCGTCGCCCACAAGCTGGTAGAATCCTGCGCCATCAATACGTAATGCAGCGTTGTCAAATTAACGGCGCTTATTTGCACAAATCCATTGACAAAAGAAGGCTAAACGGGCATATTCCTCGGCCTTTGAATTGTCCATATAGAACACATTTGGGAGTTGGCCTTGGCTAATATCAAATCAGCTAAGAAGCGCGCCGTTCAGTCTGAAAAGGCTCGCAAACACAACGCTAGCCGTCGCTCTATGATGCGTACTTTCATCAAGAAAGTATACGCAGCTATCGAAGCTGGCGACAAAGCTACTGCACTGAAAGCATTTAACGAAATGCAACCAATCGTGGACCGTCAGGCTGCTAAAGGTCTGATCCACAAAAACAAAGCTGCACGTCATAAAGCAAACCTGACTGCACAGATCAACAAACTGGCTTAATCGCCCGCTTGTTATCAGCTTTGAAAAAGACCCGCTTAATGCGGGTTTTTTTATGCCTGTAATTTGGGTATTTTCCCGGCGGCGCTTCGCTTGGCCGGGCTACAACCCTTTGTAGCTCGGGCGAGGTGTGCAACACCGCCCCCGGGGAACTACCGGTTACATCAACGGTTCGGCAAACAGCGCCGAATAATCGCGATGGCAGATACGCTGCACCGCTGGGTGCTGGATCATCCGTTCGGCGAATATCGCGTGATACTCTTCCATCACGTTGTCCATCCGGCCAATCTCGACGATATTGTCATCGGCATAGAAGTCATGCGCGTACAGCGTTGGCGCGACAAAAATAGCGTTATGCGCCGCGCCAAACGCCTTCATCAGCGCCGCATCGTCAAACTCACCCAGAATCTCGACCTTCAGTCCCTGCACGTTAAACCAGTTCAGCAGCTTACGGCCCAACATGGAGCGGCGGCCTGGGATCAATAGTCGACGCTCCTCCAGGCAGGCCGGAAACGGTTTTTCCGGTGGCGGATTCATGCACCAGAAGCTGACGCTGCATTCACCGATTTTCACCGAGAATAGCCCTTCCTGCTGCGTAGAGTCGATCGGGCAATCGGAGATGATCATATCCAGCTTATGCTGGCTCAGCTGCTCCAGCAGCATCTCATGCGTCGATTCAAAGCAGCGCAGATGGATCTGCTCATCTTCCACCACTGCGGCATCCAGCACGCCGCTGACCAGCCGCTTAGACAGCGCGTCCGCCACGCCGACGTCGAACAGCAGGTTCGACTCTTTGCGGTAGTTAACGATATCCAGCATCTCCTGGCTTAGGGTGAACATTTTGTCTGCGTAGCGGAAGACCAGCTCACCCAGCTCGCTCGGCTCAATCCCGCGCCCTTTACGTTTAAACAGCTTGCCCTGTAACCGTTCTTCCAGCGCCTTGATCTGCCCGGTGATGGTTTGCGGCGTCAGGAACAGCGCCTCCGCCGCCCCCACGACCGAGCCTTCCTTGTAGACATGCCAGAAGTAGTAAAGGTGGTTGTAATTAATATGCGACATGCCCTGTGCTCTCCTCTCCTTTGATTTTCATCTTGTGCTTAGGCCGTCTGCGGCTTCAAACGCGCACGCAATAAACTGTATCCAACGACCGCCGACATCACCGAGCCAATCAGAATGCCAAGCTTCGCCCAGTTAATCAGCGACGGGTCGACGCTGCCGAAGGCCAGGCTGGCGATAAAGATAGACATGGTGAAGCCAATCCCGCACAGCAGGCCAACGGCCATAATCTGCGAGAAGTTTGCCCCTTCCGGCAGCTTCGCCAGCTTGAGCTTCAGTGCCAGCCAGCAGAACAGGCTGATACCCAGCGGCTTACCGATAAACAGACCCGCGATGATACCCAGCGGCAGCAGCGAAGTCAGCCCGGCAAGCGTGACGCCTTGTAAAGAGACACCCGCGTTGGCAAAGGCAAACAGCGGCAGGATCATAAAGGCCACCCATGGGTGCAGCACGTGCTCAAGCTGCTTCGCCGGCGACTTACCGTTCTGCTCGCGCAGCGGGATAAAGAAGCCAACAATCACTCCGGCCAGGGTGGCATGAACACCGGACTTCAGCACCGCCGTCCACAGGATTACGCCCACCAGAATATAGATACCGGTCCGACGCACGCCGCTCATATTCAGAATCGCGAGCACCACAATGGCAGCCGCAGCAATCGCCAGCGACAGCAACGACAGATCATGGGTGTAAAACAGCGCGATAATCACGATGGCTCCCAGATCGTCGATAATCGCCAGCGCCATCAGGAATATCTTGAGTGAGGCCGGTACGCGGCTGCCCAGCAGTGCCAGCACCCCAAGCGCAAAGGCAATATCCGTCGCCGCAGGAATTGCCCAGCCGCCGCTCGCGACCGGGTCCTGAGCGTTAAACGCCAGGTAGACCAGCGCAGGCACCACCATACCGCCCAGCGCGGCAATGACCGGGAAAATCGCCTGACGACGCGTAGCCAGTGAGCCCTGCATCATCTCGCGTTTGACCTCAAGACCAATCAGCAGGAAAAACACCGCCATCAGGGCATCGTTA
This sequence comes from Kluyvera sp. CHPC 1.2972, assembly GCF_036759925.1. NCBI lineage: Bacteria > Pseudomonadati > Pseudomonadota > Gammaproteobacteria > Enterobacterales > Enterobacteriaceae > Kluyvera > Kluyvera sp. CHPC 1.2972. The sequence goes on from NZ_JAPKIB010000006.1 coordinate 211,155, forward strand.
ATCCACAGCAGCATGTTCTTGTTAATTTCTAATGCGCCCACGCGCAGCTGCACCGGCGTTTCCAGAAAGGCATGATACAGGCCGCTGGTCGCGCCCATGTTGGCCATCAGCATGGCCAGGACCGCAGCAATAATCAGGATGATGCCACCAGAGGCATCGTTGCTAAAAAAGCGCTGAAGATGCTTCACTTTTACTCTCTCTATAAGCAGATATTCATCGATAAAACCATGCTATCGCGTCTAACAGATCGGTAAAATCAGATTATAACTGGATGATAATTCAGTTTAGCCGAACAATAAAAAACCCGAAGCGGAAAGCTTCGGGTTTTTGTCTGGTCCGCACTCGCCCGAGGGGGCGAAGGGTTAGCGGGTCAAATCGTCAAAGAACTTCTTCACGCCGTCGAAAAAGCTTTTCGAACGCGGACTGTTGTTCTCGCCGGTTGGACCGCCGAAGCTTTCCTGCAGGTCTTTCAACAGCTGTTTCTGCTTCTCGTTCAGGCCGACCGGGGTTTCTACCACCACACGGCAAAGCAGGTCGCCCTGCACGCCACCGCGAACGGATTTAACGCCCTTGCCGCGCATACGGAACAGTTTGCCGGTTTGCGTTTCGCCTGGAATTTTCAGCTTCACACGACCGTCGAGCGTCGGGACTTCAATCTCGCCGCCCAGGGCAGCCATAGAGAAGTTAATCGGCACTTCGCAATACAGGTTGTTGCCTTCACGCTCAAAGATAGCGTGCTGCTTCACCTGCACCTGAACGTACAGATCGCCTGCCGGTGCGCCGTGCTCGCCTGCTTCACCTTCGCCAGTCAGACGAATGCGATCGCCGGTATCCACGCCTGCCGGAATTTTAACGGACAGGGTTTTGGTTTTCTCAACGCGACCGTGGCCGTGACATTTGTTGCACGGATCTTTAATCAGCGTACCGCGCCCCTGGCAGTGCGGACAGGTCTGCTGTACGGCGAAGAAGCCCTGACGCATCTGCACCTGGCCGGAGCCATGACAGGTTGGACAGGTCTGCGGTTGCGAGCCCGCTTTAGCGCCGCTGCCGTGGCAGATGTCGCACTCTTCAAGCGTCGGGATGCGGATCTCTTTGGTCACACCACGAACCGCTTCTTCCAGCGTCAGATCCATGTTGTAGCGCAGATCCGCGCCACGGGACGCGCGCTGGCGACCACGACCACCACCGAAGATATCGCCGAATACGTCACCAAAGATATCGCTGAAGTCCGCGCCGCCGCCGAAACCACCTGCACCGCCGCCACCCATACCGCCCTGTTCAAAGGCCGCATGTCCGTACTGATCGTAGGCCGCACGCTTCTGCGCGTCGGTCAGGATCTCGTACGCTTCTTTGATCTCTTTAAACTTGGCTTCGGCCTCTTTATCACCCTGATTGCGGTCCGGGTGGAATTTCATGGCCAGGCGCTTGTACGCCTTTTTGATTTCACGCTCTTCCGCTGTTTTGGAAACGCCCAAAATCTCGTAATAGTCTTGCTTTGCCATTGGTTTTTTTCAGCCCCTTAACATGCGAGCACGGGCGGAGAGGAAACCCTCTTCGCCCGTGCTGATTAATTACCCTGCATCAGGGCGATTATTTTTTGTCTTTCACTTCTTCGAACTCAGCGTCAACAACGTCGTCGTCTTTCGCATTGTTCGCGGAAGCGTCAGCGCCTGCGGCACCCGCCTGCTGCTGTGCGTGCTGCTGCTGAGCGATTTCCATCAGTTTCTGGGAAACCTGCGCCAGCGCCTGCATTTTCGCTTCGATGTCCGCTTTGTCTTCGCCTTTCAGAGACGCTTCCAGCGCGGTCAGCGCAGACTCGATGGCAGTTTTGTCGTCAGCTGGCAGCTGTTCGCCTGCTTCTTCAACCTGCTTACGGGTGCTGTGCAGCAGATGGTCACCCTGGTTACGGGTCTGGACCAGCTCTTCAAACTTACGGTCAGCTTCGGCGTTCGCTTCAGCTTCACGAACCATTTTCTGAATTTCTTCTTCGTTCAGACCGGAAGAAGCCTTAATGGTGATCTTCTGCTCTTTACCGCTGTTTTTGTCTTTCGCGGAAACGTGCAGGATACCATCAGCATCGATATCGAAGGTGACTTCGATCTGCGGCATGCCGCGCGGTGCTGGGCTGATACCGTCCAGGTTGAACTGACCCAGTGATTTGTTATCGGATGCACGTTTACGCTCACCCTGAATCACATGGATGGTTACCGCAGACTGGTTGTCTTCAGCGGTAGAGAACACCTGGCTGTGCTTAGTTGGAATGGTGGTGTTTTTGTTGATGAGCGCAGTCATCACACCGCCCATGGTTTCGATACCCAGAGACAGCGGGGTAACGTCCAGCAGCAGCACGTCTTTTACTTCACCGGTCAGAACACCGCCCTGAACCGCTGCACCGATAGCAACAGCTTCGTCCGGGTTAACGTCTTTACGCGGTTCTTTACCGAAGAACTCAGCAACTTTCTTCTGCACCATTGGCATACGAGTCTGACCACCGACCAGGATAACGTCCTGGATATCGGATACGGACAGGCCAGCATCCTGCAGCGCAACTTTCAGCGGCTCGATAGAACGGTTAACCAGGTCTTCTACCAGGCTTTCCAGTTTCGCACGGGTCACTTTGATGTTCATGTGTTTAGGACCGGTCGCGTCTGCGGTGATGTACGGCAGGTTCACGTCGGTCTGCTGAGCGGAAGACAGTTCAATCTTCGCTTTCTCAGCGGCTTCTTTCAGGCGCTGCATCGCCAGCGGGTCGTTACGCAGGTCGATGCCCTGATCTTTCTTAAACTCGTCAACGAGGTAGTTGATCAGACGAGTATCGAAGTCTTCACCACCCAGGTGGGTATCACCGTTGGTCGCCAGAACTTCAAAGGTTTTTTCGCCATCAACTTCGTCGATTTCGATAACGGAAATATCGAAGGTACCACCACCGAGGTCGTATACCGCGATAGTGCGGTTGCCGACTTCTTTATCCAGACCGTAAGCCAGCGCAGCAGCGGTTGGTTCGTTGATGATACGTTTGACTTCCAGACCTGCGATACGGCCAGCATCTTTGGTTGCCTGACGCTGAGCATCGTTGAAGTATGCAGGTACGGTGATCACAGCTTCAGTTACCGGCTCACCCAGGTAATCTTCAGCGGTTTTCTTCATTTTCTTCAGCACTTCAGCAGAGATCTGCGGTGGTGCAGTTTTGGTGCCTTTCACATCAAGCCATGCGTCGCCATTGTCTGCGGCAACAATTTTGTAAGGCATGATAGAAACGTCACGCTGAACTTCTTCGTCCTGGAAGCGGCGGCCAATCAGGCGTTTAATCGCAAACAGGGTGTTTTGCGGGTTTGTCACTGCCTGACGTTTAGCCGGCTGACCAACCAGAGTTTCACCATCCTGGGTATAAGCAATGATAGAAGGCGTGGTGCGGTCGCCTTCGGCGTTCTCCAGAACGCGAGCGGTAGTGCCATCCATAATCGCTACACAAGAGTTGGTAGTACCCAGGTCGATACCAATAATTTTACCCATCTAAACGTCTCCACTAAAAATTCAGTCAACATGTGGTTGTGAATCTGTAATAAGGGCGAAACCTGCGGTTTCAACTGCCCTGAATCGTTTTTTTTCAGACTCACTCACTGCGGTTGACTACAAGATGGGGTCGCAACGTCATCCATCAAGGGGCAGCAGTAAAATTTTTTCATTCAGTGCGGTTTTATTGCGGAAAAAGTGAGATTAATTCGATAAAACTCATTCACGCTTAATATATAAAAATACCAATATATTCAGTTAATTGCTGTCATAAGTTGAAATGATTGAGCACTGAAAGCCATATCGGAGAGGGATAAAATCCGCCCCCTATATTTGAGGTTGTTAAAAGGTCTCTCCGGTAAGGAATAAAATGAAAACCGTATTAAATGTCTCTGCAAGCCTGGCTTTCGGCCTGATGCTGGCCTCTTCCGCCTACGCGAACGATCACAAAACCCTGGGCGTCATCGCTTTACCTCGTAATGAAACCAACGATCTGACGCTGAAGCTGCCGGTTTGCCGCGTCGTCAAACGTATCCAACTCACCGTCGATCGTGGTGACGCTGAACTCAGCGGCGCCTCCGTCTACTTCAAAGCCGCCCGCAGCAGCAGCCAGAGCCTGAACGTACCGTCGTCGCTGAAAGAGGGCGTGACCACCGATTGGATCAATATCAACAGCGATAACGATAACAAACGCTGCGTCTCAAAAATCACCTTCTCCGGGCATACCGTGAACTCCTCCGATATGGCCTCTTTAAAAATCATCGGCGACGACTAAGCGAATCTTCGAGAAGCGATACCCCTAATGAAAGTTTCCTATCTGAATGATGAAGACCTCGTTTTTCTCCAGCACTGCAGCGAAGAGCAACTGGCCAATTTTGCCCAGCTGCTAACGCACAACGAAAAAGGCAAACGTCGCCTGTCCAGCACCCTGCTGCACAACGAACTCTATATGTCGATGGACGGACACCCGGAGCAGCATCGCCGTAACTGGCAGCTGATTGCTGGCGAGTTCCAGCATTTTGGCGGCGACAGCATCGCCAACCAGATTCGCGGCCACGGCAAGTTGTATCGCGAAATTCTGCGCGATGTGGCAAAGCGTCTGGGGCTCAAAACCGACAAGGCGATTCCGACGCCAGCCATCGAAAAACTGCTGCTGGAGCAGTTTGTTCGCAGCGCCTGGAAGCGTATGAGTGATGAGCAGAAAGCCCGTTTTCATACCGCCGTTGAGCTGAAGGTGATGGAGCTGGAAGCCCTGCTGCCGCACTTAATTGACCACCATCGTCTGGACCACGGTATTGAGCATCTGCTGGGCGATCAATTGAGCCATATTCTGCACAAGCATGCTGCCGTTAGCGTCATTGGTCACGGTCTGATGCGCGGCGCAGGCCTGGGCGGCCCGGTGGGTGCTGCGGTAAACGGGGTGAAGGCCGTCAGCGGTAGCGCCTATCGCGTCACCATTCCGGCAGTGCTGCGCATTGCCTGTTTGCGTCGAATTATTGCCAGAGCCGCACTGCAACGCGCCGGTTAATCGCCCTCTCGGGGAGAAAATATTTCATTTTCACCCGTTCAGATCATAGACAGCGGGTTTACCCATGATTATGATGCCGCGCCCCCTAATTTGGGGAGAGAACTTCACCATTCAATGATGATTTGAGGAATTATGGGCAACACTAAGTTGGCTAACCCGGCACCGCTGGGCCTGATGGGCTTCGGCATGACCACCATTCTGTTGAACCTGCATAATGCGGGTTTCTTTGCTTTCGACGGTATTATTCTCGCAATGGGTATTTTTTACGGCGGTATCGCGCAGATTTTCGCGGGCCTGCTGGAATACAAAAAAGGGAATACTTTCGGTCTGACCGCATTCACTTCCTACGGCTCTTTCTGGCTGACGCTGGTCGCTATTCTGCTGCTGCCGAAGATGGGTCTGTCTGACGCCCCTAACGCACAGTTCCTCGGCGCCTACCTGGGTCTGTGGGGCGTGTTCACGCTGTTCATGTTCTTCGGTACGCTGAAAGCGGCACGCATGCTGCAGTTCGTATTCCTGAGCCTGACCGTGCTGTTTGCTCTGCTGGCGATTGGCAACATCAACGGCAACGAAGCGATCATCCATGTCGCGGGCTGGGTTGGCCTGATCTGTGGCGCGAGCGCCATTTACCTGGCAATGGGTGAAGTGCTGAACGAGCAGTTCGGTCGCACCGTACTGCCGATCGGTGAAAAGCACTAATCCTCAGCTCATCCTGAAAAACGCCGGCCTGTCCGGCGTTTTTTTTGCCTGCAAACTACCGTTCCTGGGATTCTTGATTCCTCACCCTCTGCGCGATTCCCCATCAGGCGTCGGCTTACGCCTCGGCCGGGCTACGGTTTTCTGCGGGTATCTCTTTACGCAGCCAGATGCCAAGCCCAAGGCCAATCAACGACAGCGCCAGGACGTACCAGGCTGGCGCCATTGGCGATACGCCCATCAGCATGGTGACAGCAATCGGCGTCAGGCCGCCGAAGATGGCGTAGGAGACGTTGTAAGAGAAGGAAATCCCGGTAAAGCGTACTTCCGCCGGGAAGGCGCGCACCATGACGTACGGTACCGCACCCACCACGCCAACGCACAGCCCCACTAACCCATAGAGCAGGAATAGCTGTTCAGGATGCGTTCCTGCGAGATGGTAGAAGAACCAACTTGAGCAGGCCAGCAGGACGCTGCCAACCATAAAGGTTTTGCTGGCACCAACGCGATCGACAATCAACCCTGCCAGCAGGCAACCGACGCAGAGCATGATCGTCGCCACGCTATTGGCCTGTAAGGTCAGCGCGGGGGCAATGCCGTACTGCTTTTGCAGCCAGACTGGCGACATCAGGATAACCACTACAATGCCCGCCGACAGCAGCCAGGTCAGCAGCATCGAGACCACCACCGCCTGCTTGTGCTTGAGGACAACGGATTTAATTGGTAGCTCCTGCGCCAGCGCTTTACGCTGCTGCATCTCCAGGAAGATAGGCGTTTCCTGCAGCCAGCGGCGCAGATACATCGCCACCAGGCCAAAGATACCCCCCAGCAGGAACGGAATACGCCAGCCGCCGTCATGAATCGCCTGCGCGGAGAGTTGGGTATTAATCAGCGTCGCCACCACCGAGCCCAGTAAGATCCCCACCGTCAGCCCAGCCGTCAACGTACCGCAGGCAATGCCGATACGGCGTGCGGGTACATGTTCTGCCACAAACACCCATGCCCCCGGCACTTCCCCACCGATTGCCGCGCCCTGCAAAATACGCATCAACAGCAACAGCAGCGGCGCAACCAAACCTGCAGTGGCAAAGGTCGGCAGCAGGCCAATCGCCAGCGTCGGCACCGCCATCAGCAGAATGCTAAGGGTGAACATTTTTTTGCGCCCGACCAGATCGCCAAAATGCGCCATGATAATGCCGCCCAGCGGACGAGCAAGGTAACCTGCAGCAAAGATGCCAAAGGTCTGCACCTGGCGCAGCCACTCGGGGATATCGGCCGGGAAGAAGAGTTCACCGACAACGGCGGCGAAGAAGACGAAAATAATGAAGTCATAAAACTCCAGCGCGCCGCCTAATGCCGCCAGCGTCAGAGTTTTATAGTCTTGTCGATTCAGAGGTCGGGTGTAATGTGACATAACAAACCATTCGCAAAGTCGAGCTGTTGATATAAGTTTACGATTTGTGTAAAGCAAAAATGACTATACCGTAAACCCTATCGCACTCCAGAGGAATGATAGGTTATGTCAGAAAAGCATCACATTCAGGATAAAGTCTCGCGGCGAGCGCTCTTAGGGCGAAATGCTGCTACGACATCGTTGTTCGTCTCAATATAAGGCCCCTCCAGCAACTGTACACAATACGGTACACTTGCAAAGATACCGTTCACCAGCACCTTACCGTCAGCGTCTTTCACCCCTTCCAGCGTCTCCTGAATGGCTTTCGGTTGGCCCGGCAGGTTGAGGATCAACGCCTGCTTACGGATAACGCCGACCTGACGGGAAAGAATGGCCGTCGGGACAAAGTGCAGGCTCACCTGACGCATCTGTTCGCCAAAGCCCGGCATCACGCGGTCGGCAATCGCCAGAGTCGCATCCGGAGTCACATCGCGCCGGGCTGGGCCGGTACCGCCGGTGGTCAACACCAGGTGGCAGCTCATCTCATCCACCAGCTCACACAGCGTTTGCTCAATAATGGTTTGTTCATCAGGGATCAGGCGAGTTTCCACCTTAAAAGGGGTCGTCAGCGCCGATGCCAGCCACTCTTCCAATGCTGGAATGCCTTTGTCTTGATAAACGCCGCTGGAAGCGCGGTCAGAGATAGAAACTAAGCCAATGCGTAAAGTGTTCATGATTATTCCGTTAAAACTGTAGCGTTAAGCAGAATAATACACGCGAATGGGCGGCAATACTAAGACCCCAAACGGGTTATCCACCGGGTTTCCCGAGGCGCGCCGCAAAATGAAAAAACCAAATAACGATTCGCTATCGTATCAAGAGTGAGGGTGGCAGACTCCGGCCAAATGTTTCCACGGAGGGTTGGATATGCGAAAAAACAGGACACCTACGCCGCACGATCTCGTGTTTAAAACATTTCTTTCCACCATGGAAACCGCACGGGATTTTATTGCCATTCATCTTCCTCCCGCGCTGCTGCGGCTCTGCGATTTGCAAACGCTGAAGCTCGAGTCCGGCAGCTTTATCGAAGAAGATTTACACCCCTACTACAGCGATATGCTCTACTCACTAAAAACCGCCTGCGGTGACGGCTACATCCATGTACTGATAGAACATCAAAGCTCGTCGGATAAGCATATGGCTTTTCGCCTGATGCGCTACGCTATTGCCGCCATGCAGCGCCATCTGGAAGCAGGCCATAAAACGCTACCGCTGGTGATTCCCATTCTGTTTTACCATGGACGAGAAAGCCCCTATCCCTACTCCATGAACTGGTTGGATAACTTTACCGATCCGGTGCTGGCGACGCGTATTTATAGCCAGAATTTTCCGTTGGTCGACATCACGGTTATCCCCGATGATGAAATTATGCGCCACCGTAGCATGGCTGCGCTAACGCTGATTCAGAAGCATATCCGCCAACGCGATCTCACGCGGTTTCTCGACAAACTCGCTGGGTTATTAACTCGAAACCACATCAGCGGACAACAGGTCATTGCGCTGGTAAACTACATGCTTCAGGCGGGAGAAGCGCAGGATGCCCGCACATTGCTGTATGAAATGGCGCAGCGCGCACCACAGTATGGAGACGAACTCATGACGTTAGCAGAACAGCTAAAGCAGGAAGGACGCATCGAAGGAATACAACAAGGCATGCAACAAGGTCTACAGCAGGGTATCCAAACCGGGGAACGCGAAACATCGCGTAAAATTGCGCGGGCAATGCTCGAAAAAGGAATCCCGGCGGCCGATATCATCGAAATGACCGGTGTGAGCGCAGAAGAACTCCCCACCCTCCAGCATTAATAAAAAACAGCCCGATCTCTTTAGAGAAGCGGGCTGTTGTCATGCTACCGGGCTGAATTACAGCAGGTCGCCGATCATTTTTTCCAGTTTTTCCTGGTCGATGGCAAACTTACGGATACCTTCCGCCAGTTTATCAACGGCCATTGGATCCTGGTTGTGCTGCCACAGGAACTCGGACTCGGTGATGCGGTCTGGACGCGCTTTCACTTCGCCGGTGTAGGTCAGTTTACGTTCCAGAGCGCCTTCGCTTTCTGCCAGCTCTTTGAGCAGCGCAGGGGCGATGGTCAGGCGGTCACAGCCAGCCAGTTCCAGAATTTCACCGATGTTACGGAAGCTTGCGCCCATAACGACGGTTTCGTAACCGTGCTGTTTGTAGTACTGGTAGATTTCGCTAACAGAAACCACGCCTGGATCTTCCGCTGGTGCGTACTCTTTCTTATCAGTATTGGCTTTGTACCAATCCAGAATACGGCCCACGAACGGGGAGATCAGGAACACGCCAGCTTCAGCACAAGCACGCGCCTGAGCGAAGGAGAACAGCAGCGTCAGGTTACAGTTGATGCCTTCTTTTTCCAGCTGCTCCGCTGCGCGGATACCCTGCCAGGTAGAAGCCAGTTTGATCAGAATACGATCGTTGCTGATGCCAGCATCGTTGTACATTTTGATCAGACGTTTCGCTTTGGTGATAGACGCGTTGGTGTCGTAGGACAGACGCGCGTCGACTTCGGTAGAGATACGGCCAGGGACCAGCTTCAGAATTTCCAGGCCGATATTGACGGCCAGTTTGTCAGTAGCATCCACAACCTGCTGAGCACGGTCGCTGCTCTGGCTACGCGCCCACTCAATCGCATCATCAATCAGTTTGCGATATTCAGGGATCTGCGCGGCGCCCAGAATCAGGGAAGGGTTGGTTGTCGCATCCTGAGGCTGATACAGCTTCATTGCTGCGATGTCTCCGGTGTCAGCCACTACGGTTGTGTACTGACGCAGAGATGTCAATTTATCCGTCATGATAGTGTTTCTCTTTAAACAGCTGTTAGGGGGATGTAACCGGTCTGCCTCGATAATATCACGCCCCGACCTCAGCGCAACCGCCGACATCACCAGACCGCAGAGTATGATAAACTGAAGCATCAAACTTTACGGGTAGAGATTCTCCGCCCTTATTGTGGTAACGCTTACATTGGCTGAATCGAATCGTGCGAAGGAACGTGACCTTCCCGGAAGCAGTCATCAGTTTCGGCATAGACAAGAGGACGTTTAATGCCAGATTTCCTGTCTTTTATCAGCGAGATACTGTGGGGTTCGGTAATGATTTACCTGCTCCTCGGGTGCGGCATCTGGTTCACCTGGAGAACCGGCTACATCCAGTTTCGCTACATCCGTCAGTTTAGCAAAAGTCTGAAAAGAAGCCTGGCCCCGCGTGAAGGTGGGCTAACCTCATTTCAGGTTCTGTGTATCAGTCTCGCCGCGCGCGTAGGCAGCGGCAACCTGGCTGGGGTCGCGCTGGCTATCACCATCGGCGGCCCTGGCGCCGTGTTCTGGATGTGGGTAGCAGCGATTATCGGTATGGCAAGCAGCTTCGCAGAGTGCTCACTTGCCCAACTCTACAAAGAGCGCGACGCCAAAGGACAGTTCCGCGGCGGCCCGGCATGGTATATGTCACGCGGGTTGGGAATGCGCTGGATGGGCGTGCTCTTCTCCCTGCTGCTGCTCGCCGCCTACGGTTTAATCTTTAATACCGTGCAGGCCAACTCCACGGCTCATGCGCTGAAATATGCTTTTAATGTTCCCGGCGGCGTGACCGGCGTGGTCATGGCATTCATCGCCCTTCTGGTCATTATGCGTGGGCTGAAAGGGGTCGCACGGCTTAGCCAGTGGCTGGTACCGTGCATGGCGCTACTGTGGGTGATGACGTGTTTACTGATTACCCTGTGGCACATTGTCGAGCTCCCTTCCATCGTCAATCTGATCATCCGCAGCGCCTTTGGCTGGCAGGAAGCGGCGGCCGGGGCGGCAGGCTACACCGTAAGTCAGGCCATCACCAGCGGTTTTCAGCGCAGCATGTTCTCCAACGAAGCAGGTATGGGCTCAACACCAAATGCCGCCGCTGCTGCCGCATCGTTCCCTCCGCACCCGGCAGCGCAAGGGATTGTGCAGATGATTGGCGTGCTGATTGATACCATCGTTATCTGTAGCGCCAGCGCGATGGTGGTCCTGCTGGCTGGCCACGGCACAAAAACCACCAGCTATGACGGTATTCAGCTCATCCAGCACGCCATGAGCGTGCTGGTTGGGGAATGGGGCGCCAGCTTTGTCGCCGTGGTGATGATGCTGTTCGCCTTCACCTCTATCGTGGCGAACTACATCTACGCCGAAAACAACCTGATCTTTTTACGCTGGGATAAGCCGTGGGCAATCTGGCTGCTGCGCATCGCGACGCTATCGATGGTGGTGCTGGGGAGCCTGCTGAGTCTGCCGGTGGTCTGGCAAATGGCGGATGTGATTATGGCGCTGATGGCCATCACCAACCTGACGGCCATTCTGCTGCTCTCGCCGGTGGTGCGTATTATCGCGCGGGACTATCTGCGCCAGCGTAAGCTCGGCGTAACGCCAGTATTTGACCCTGATTATTATCCGGAAATCGCCCAGCAGCTGGCGCCGGAGAGTTGGGATCAACCGCCGCGCCAATGACAGCAATCGATCACGTTGCGCCATTTTTTTGTTAAAGTTGCGTGAAATTTTCTGCAAGGACTGGATATGCTGATTCTGATCTCCCCGGCCAAAACGCTCGATTATCAAAGCGAGCTTGCCACCACGCGCTTTACCCAGCCCGCGTTGCTGGAGCACTCCCAGCAGTTGATTCGCGAAGCGCGCAAGCTCTCCGCACCGCAGATAAAGGCGCTGATGGGCATTAGCGACAAGCTGGCCGACCTCAACGCCACCCGCTTCCACGACTGGCACCCGGATTTCACGCCCGATAACGCGCGCCAGGCGATACTGGCGTTTAAAGGCGATGTCTATACCGGGCTACAGGCGGAAACCTTCAGCGAGGCGGACTTCGATTTCGCCCAGCAGCATCTGCGGATGCTCTCAGGCCTGTACGGCGTGCTGCGCCCGCTGGATCTGATGCAGCCTTATCGTCTGGAAATGGGCATTCGTTTTGAAAACCCGCGCGGGAAAGATCTCTACCAGTTCTGGGGCGATGAAATAACCCAAACGCTGAACGCGGCGCTACAGGCGCAGGGCGATGATGTGGTGGTTAACCTGGCCTCGGACGAGTATTTCCGCTCGGTGAAGCCGAAGGCGCTTGAAGGCCGCATCATCAAGCCGGTGTTCCTCGACGAGAAGAACGGCAAGTTTAAGGTGATCAGCTTCTACGCCAAAAAGGCGCGCGGGCTGATGAGCCGGTACATCATTGAAAATCGTCTGAGCAAGCCGGAGCAGCTGACCGGGTTTGATAGCGAAGGGTATTTCTTCGATGCGGAAAGCTCGAGCGCTGAAGAACTCATCTTCAAGCGCCACGAGCAGTAACTAAGTCGCCCGGCCGAGCAAAGCGACGCCGGGGCTGCTGCGGTATAAAAAACCCGGCGTCGCTTCGCTCGGCCGGGCTACAGGCTAGTGATGGTCATTCGGTGGTGGCGGTCGATGATCGTTGCCATGGCCATGATCGTTGTGATCCCAACCGTCATGGCGATCGCCATGATGATCATCGTGCCCACGGTTATCATAGTGCGGCGGCGGTGGCGTATGAGCATGCCAGCGGTTGTCGCGCCATTCATAGTGATCCTTCCACCAGCTATGGTCACGCCAGTGTCCACCATCCCAATAGTTGCCGTGATTGTCCTGGTCGCCAATTTGCAGCGTCACTGCCGGCAGCAGAGTAATCTCTGCGGCCTGTGTCATAACCGGAGCCGCCAATAGCATTGCCAGTGCTAACATCGCAGGTTTTAACATAGGTAACTCCTTTGTTCATCATTCGCCAATGTGGCCGATAAACAAAGCTTACTGCGGCGAAACCCAGCTTGTTATTGTCCGCAATCCTATATTCTGAGGCCCCGCATTTATTGGGAATTCCTCCTTTTTCCCTGCCGAATCCCTGCATAATTTCTCCCTATTTCCCCCTTCGCTGAGAAAGGGGGAAACGGAGAAATTACGCCTTGCTCATCATCAGCTTACGCAGCTCGGCATAATCAGCCGGCAGGTTGTGCGATAACAGCGGCAGGTCAGCGCGATCCGCCAGCGCTTTTGGCAATGGCAGCGTTTCGCCCAGAATCTCTTCGACGCTCTCTTTAAACTTCGCCGGGTGCGCGGTGCCGAGGAACAGGCCGTACTCGCCTGGCTGCAGCTGGTCACGCAGCGCACGGTAGGCAATCGCCGCGTGTGGCTCAGAAGTGTAGCCGAGCCCTTTCAGTTCGCGCATGGTCGCTTTGGTGGTTTCATCGTCCACCGCCGCATAGCCCAGTTCGTTCAGACGCCAGATTTTGCGACGGAACAGCTCTTCAACGCGCGGCCAGTTGTTAGGCTGGCTGACGTCCATGGCGTTCGATAGCGTGGCCTGAGTGGCCTTCGGTGCCCATTTGCCGTCCTGCAGGAAGCGCGGCACAGTGTCATTGGCGTTGGTGGCCGCAATAAAGCGTTTCACCGGCAGACCCAGCGATTTCGCCAGCAGACCTGCAGTCAGGTCGCCAAAGTTGCCGCTTGGTACGGATACCACCAGCTGATTGCGCGCTTCCTGCGGCAGCTGTGCCACCGCTTCGAAGTAGTAACAAATCTGTGCCAGCAGGCGGCTGATGTTGATGGAGTTAGCAGAGTTCAGGCCCAGCGCGACCTTCAGCTCTTCGTCGTCGAAGGCCTGTTTGACCAGCGCCTGGCAGGCATCAAAATCACCGTCAATGGCCACGGTTTCAATATTGCCGCCCAGAGTACAGAACAGTTTTTCCTGCAGCGGGCTGATTTTGCCGCGCGGATACAGGATAACCACTTTGACGTTTGGCAGGCCGTAGAAGGCATGCGCCACGGCCGCACCGGTATCGCCCGAAGTAGCGGTAAGAATCGTCACCGGCTTGTCGCCTGCGATAAGGGTCAGCATCTGCGCCATAAAGCGGCCGCCGAAGTCTTTAAACGCCAGCGTTGGGCCGTGGAACAGCTCCAGACAGCCGACATCTTCCTGCACCTTGTTAACCGGCGCCGGGAAAGTAAATGCCTTGCCGATACGCGCGGCTAGCTCAGCCTGCGGGATTTCATCACCGATAAACGCAGAGAGGATCTTCGCGCTACGAGTGACGAAGTCCTGGGTCAACAGGTCATCAATGTCAGTCAGGTTGAATTCCGGCAGGTCGTGCGGGAAGAACAGCCCCTGGTGTTTGCCAAGCCCTTGAGTCACAGCCTGCGCAAAGCTGACCTGCTCATTGTGATCTTTTAAGTTATAGAGTTTCATCGGTTATCCCACTACTCGTGCGCCCGCTGTGTCCAGCCGGCAAATATGAACGAAGCCTTCTTGATTCTGCAGATAATGCTGGCCAAGCCAGTCCGCCACGCGCTGCGCCGTTTCCGTTTTATCGCACAGGGCAAACAGCGTTGGCCCGGAACCGGAGATACCGCAGGCGACGGCGCCAATACCGGCTACTGCCTGACGCGCTTCATTAAAGCCTGGCAGCAGTTTGGTACGGTAAGGCTCAGCAATCACGTCTTTCATCAGTTTCGCCGCCAGCTGAGGCTGACGGGAGTAGCAGGCGTGAATAAAGCCTGCCAGGTGGCGGCCGTGAGCGATACAGTCCTGACGGCGATACTGCGCTGGCAGAATGGCCCGCGCTTCCGCCGTCGAGACTTTAATCCCCGGATAGGCCAGCACCCAAAGCCAATCGTCGAAGCACGGCACCTGCTGGCTGATGATATCGTTCTCTTCAATCATCAGTTGCATGCCGCCCAGATAGCACGGTGCGACGTTATCGTAGTGCACGCTGCCGGAGATCCGCCCTTCCAGCTCGCCCATCAGCGCCAGCATGCGGGTTTCATCCAGCAACTTACCGCAGAATTCGTTCATCGCCACCAGCGCGGCGACCACCGAACAGGCGCTGGAACCCAGGCCTGAACCGATCGGCATATTTTTTTCCAGCGTCATCGCCACTGGAACATTTTTGCCAATTTCCTGGCAATAGCGCTCCCAGCATTGATAGACGATGTTTTCATGCGGATCGCTCGGCAGCTTGTCCGCAAAGCGCCCCAGATTTTGCAGGCTGAAGCGCTCTGCCGCCTCAACCGATACGTTATCGCCCAGCAGACTGCCGTCAATCGGCGTCACGGCCGCACCCAGTACATCAAACCCGACGCTCATATTGGCACTGGAAGCCGGGGCATAAACCTTAACCATGTTAAACTCCTAACTTCCATGACAGCGTGCGAAGAAGGTCGGCAAATACCCCTGCCGCCGTCACATCGTTACCGGCGCCATAGCCGCGCAGTACCAGCGGAAGCGGTTGATAATAGCGGCTGTAGAACGCCAGCGCGTTCTCGCCATTTTTGATTTTATACAGCGGGTCGTTGCCATCGACGGCGGCCACTTTCACCCGGCACACGCCGTCTTCTTCGATGTTGCCAACATAGCGCAGCACTTTACCTTCATCACGCGCTTTCGCCACACGAGCGGAAAATTCATCATCTAGCTGCGGCAGACGCGCCATGAAACTCTCGGTATCGCCCGAGTCATCGAAGCTTTCCGGCAGCACAGACTCGACCACAATATCACTCAACTCAAGGTTACGCCCGGTTTCACGTGCCAGAATCAGCAGCTTACGCGCGACGTCCATCCCGGAAAGGTCATCACGCGGGTCCGGCTCGGTATAACCCATTCCACGCGCCATCGCCGTGGCGTCGGAGAGGCTCATCCCCTCATCCAGCTTACCGAAAATAAACGACAGCGAGCCGGAGAGAATCCCGGAGAAGTGCTGCAGTTCATCGCCCGCGTTGAGCAGGTTTTGCAGGTTTTCAATCACCGGCAGACCCGCGCCGACGTTGGTGTCGTAGAGGAACTTACGGCGCGACAGCCCGGCGGCATGACGCAGTTGATGGTAGTAATCCATCGACGAGGTGTTGGCCTTTTTGTTCGGCGTCACCACGTGGAAGCCTTCACGCAGGAAGTCGGCGTACTGATCGGCCACCGCCTGGCTTGAGGTGCAGTCGACGATCACCGGGTTCAGCAGGTGATACTCCTTCACCAGACGAATCAGGCGGCCCAGGTTGAACGGCTCTTTGGCTTCCGCCAGCTCGGCTTCCCAGTTTTCAAGATTCAGGCCATGGACGCTGGTCAGCAGCGCACGGGAGTTAGCCACGCCACACACGCGCAGGTCGATATGCTTTTTCTTCAGCCATGCCTGCTGGCGTTTGATCTGCTCCAGCAACGCGCCTCCAACACCGCCAACGCCCACCAGGAACACTTCAATCACCTGATCGGTGTTAAACAGCATCTGATGGGTCACGCGCACGCCGGTCGTCGCGTCGTCGTTGTTCACCACCACGGAGATAGAGCGCTCTGAAGAGCCCTGAGCAATCGCCACAATGTTGATATTGGCGCGGGCCAGCGCGGCAAAGAATTTCGCCGAGATACCGCGCAGCGTCCGCATACCGTCGCCGACGACGGAGATAATTGCCAGACGTTCCATGATGGCCAGCGGCTCCAGCAGCTCTTCTTTCAGCTCCAGATAGAACTCATCTTCCATCGCCTTCTTCGCCCGCGCGCAGTCGCTTTGCGGCACGCAGAAGCTGATGCTGTATTCAGAGGACGATTGGGTAATCAGCACTACCGAGATACCGGCGCGAGACATGGTCGCAAACACGCGCGCCGCCATGCCAACCATCCCCTTCATGCCTGGGCCAGAGACGTTAAACATCGCCATGTTGTTGAGGTTAGAGATCCCCTTCACTGGCAATGAATCATCGTCACTGCTGGCACCGATAAGCGTACCGGGGGCTTGAGGATTACCGGTGTTTTTAATCAGACAAGGGATCTGGAACTGGGCGATGGGGGCAATCGTGCGAGGGTGGAGAACTTTGGCGCCGAAGTAGGAGAGCTCCATCGCTTCCTGATACGACATGCTCTTCAGCAGGCGCGCATCCGGTACCTGGCGCGGGTCACAGGTGTAAACACCGTCGACATCGGTCCAGATTTCACAACAGTCGGCGCGTAAACAGGCGGCCAGCACGGCAGCGGAGTAGTCGGAGCCATTACGCCCCAGCACCACCAGCTCGCCCTTCTCGTTACCGGCGGTAAAGCCTGCCATCAGCACCATGTGGTCTGATGGAATCTGGCTTGCCACGATACGGCGGGTAGATTCAGCAATATCGACAGTAGATTCAAGGTAGTGGCCAACGGCCAGCAGTTTTTCAACCGGGTTAATCACGGTGACTTTGTGGCCGCGGGCGCTCAGCAGGCCTGCCATGATAGCAATCGACAGCTTCTCACCGCGGCAGATAAGCCCTGCGTTGACGCTGTCCGGGCACTGACCCAGCAGGCTGATGCCGTGCAGGATGTGCTTAATCTGGGAGAATTCCAGCTCAACGGCGGCTTTCAGATCGGCGAGCGGAAAACCGGGCTGGGCGTTAGCGAGTCCCTGAAGCAGTTCAGCAAAGATTCGTTCGGCATCGGCGATATTGGTCAGCGCATCCTGGCCACCAATGGTTTTTTCAATCATCGCCACGAGGTGGTTAGTGATTTTTGCCGGGGCAGAGAGCACGGTTGCTACCTGCCCCTGCCTGGCGTTGCTTTCCAGGATATCGGCAACACGCAGAAACCGTTCCGCATTTGCCACTGATGTACCGCCGAACTTCAAGACTCGCATGGTTTTTACCCCTTGATCACTAGTCGAAAAAAAAGCCCGCACTGTTTAGGTGCGGGCTTTTTTTTGTGTTTCCTGTACGCGTCAGCCCGCACCGTTACCTGTGGTAATAGTGGTGGTGGTAATGGTCATAATGCTGCTGATGCGAATCATGGATGTTGTGTGCTCTGTTATTTCTCTGTCTGTATACCTATATTGGTTAAAGTATCTGCCCATCTAAGTCAATGAATTTTTAACTTCGTCACGTTCCGCAATCAGTTCACATCAGCCCAAACAACCACCGATAAACCACCACAACAGCCATAAGTTAAGCAAAATGTTGGGGCATAACACCATACGTAAACACGATGACAGAATTTTACTCTGGCATATTTTTTTCAATATCATGCAGCAAACGATGCAACATTGCCGTATCGCGATGCGTTAGTAAGCCAATACGTTGTTGCAGCCAGTCAGCCATTTTTACATCTCCGGCGACATCCAGGCGTGCCAGCAAAGCAGTGATACGTGCCCTTAACGCAATCAGCTGATTCTCGTCACCTTCCGTTGCCGTCGGGTTCGCGGTTTGTAACAGCGAGGAGAGCTGATAACAATAAACCATCACCGCCTGCCCCAGGTTCAGCGAGGGATAATCAGCGACCATTGGCACGCCGGTCAGCACATCGGCCAGCGCCAGTTCGTCGTTGGTTAACCCCGAATCTTCACGGCCAAAGACCAGCGCGGCGTGCCCCATCCACTGCGCTTTTTCCTCCAGCATCGGCAGCAGCTCCTGCGGCGTGGCGTAGTAGTGAAAGCGGGCACGGCTGCGGGCGGTGGTGGCAACAGTGAAGTCCACGTCGTGCAGCGCTTCCGCAAGCGTTGGGTAGCAAGTGATGTCATCAATGATATCGGTCGAACCGTGAGCCACCCAGCGGGTCGCTGGCTCGAGGTGCGCAACGCTATCCACGATCCGTAAATCGTGGAATCCCATGGTCTTCATTGCTCGGGCGGCAGCGCCGATATTTTCGGCTCTTGCTGGAGAAACCAGCACAATAGATAAGCGCATTTAAAGTTCTCTTAATTTCCTGTCATCGGGCAATAATGTGATGTACTTCAACATATTGCGCAGCGCGAATTTACAAAAATGCAACAAAAATCAATGAAATGATGTTTCATAACACATAAAAGAAGCTAAACTATTCAGGGCGAAATTATCAATTAGTTATGTTAACAGAAGTGATATATCTCTATGTTTATACGAACTATTTCCATTACCATTGAACAATAACAATTGGATTCACCACATTTATCAGTTAACCTGTGCAACTACTTGAGTTGTGGAAAAAATGTGATAGGCGTTATCATTCCGGAGTGATGATTTCACCGAACTGTTAACGTGCTACAATTGAACTTGATATATGTCAACGAAGCGTAGGTTTATTGGCGGTCTGGTGCCTCTTTACCTGTTATGTTGCTGTTAAAATGGTTAGGATGACAACCGTTTTTGACACTGTCGGGTCCAGAGGGAAGAGTACCCACGACCAAGCTAATGATGTTGTTGACGTTGATGGAAAGTGCATCAAGAACGCAATTACGTACTTTAGTCATGTTACGCCGATCATGTTAATTTTCGACATGCATCAGGCAGGTCAGGGACTATTGGTACTTCCTGTTTCGATTTAGTTGGCAATTTAGGTAGCAAACATGCAGACCCCGCACATTCTTATCGTTGAAGACGAGTTGGTAACACGCAACACGTTAAAAAGTATTTTCGAAGCAGAAGGCTACGATGTGTTCGAAGCGACCGATGGCGCGGAAATGCATCAGATCCTGTCTGAACATGACATCAACCTGGTGATCATGGATATCAACCTGCCAGGTAAAAACGGCCTTCTGCTGGCGCGCGAACTGCGTGAACAAGCGAACGTCGCTCTGATGTTCCTGACCGGTCGCGACAATGAAGTCGACAAGATCCTCGGTCTGGAAATTGGTGCAGATGATTACATCACCAAACCGTTCAACCCACGCGAACTGACTATCCGTGCGCGTAACCTGCTGTCCCGTACCATGAACCTGGGTACCGTCAGCGAAGAGCGTCGTAGCGTAGAAAGCTACAAGTTCAACGGTTGGGAACTGGACATCAACAGCCGCTCTCTGGTGAGCCCGAACGGTGAGCAGTACAAGCTGCCGCGTAGCGAATTCCGCGCAATGCTGCACTTCTGCGAAAACCCAGGCAAAATTCAGTCTCGTGCTGAACTGCTGAAGAAAATGACCGGCCGTGAGCTCAAGCCACACGACCGTACGGTTGACGTAACCATTCGTCGCATCCGTAAGCATTTCGAGTCTACGCCGGATACCCCGGAAATCATCGCCACTATCCACGGCGAAGGTTACCGCTTCTGCGGCGAGCTGCAGGACTAAGACAACAAAACGGCGCATTCAGCGCCGTTTTTTTATGTCTCCGTTTTACTTCCAGATACGAAGCTCATCATCCTTCGGTTGAGCTTTCTCGGGCGCGTCAGGTGGAGTGGGTTTAGCGACAGAAAGCGCATACCAGTCCAGATGACGCGTCAAGAACATCACCGCACAGAGCGCCAGCAGTAATATCCCCGATCCCATCAGCAGCGAACTCTCCTCAGAGCGTAGCAGCCCCCACATTACGCCATCCAGTGCCAGAAGAGCCAGCGTAAACGGCACCGCGCGCTGCCACCCTTTGAATACCGCCTGCAGATATACGCCGTTCATCAACGCCCCGACCAGGCTTGCCACAATCCAGGCGGGCGTAAAGCCAATATGCTCGGACAGCGCCAGCAGCAGCAGGTAAAACATCACCAGCGAGAGCCCCACCAGCAGGTACTGCATGGCATGCAAACGCAGCCCCGTCAGCGTCTCAAAGACGAAGAAAGAGACGAACGTGAGTAAAATCAACAGGACAGCATATTTTGTTGCCCGGTCGGTCAGCTGATACTGGTCGGCCTGAGTGGCAACGGCCACGCTGAATGAAGGCAGCGCACGCCAGGAAGCTTCCTGCTCGAAGCTGTCGCCCAGGTTATTGGCAAACCAGCTGCTTTGCCACTGCGCCTGGTATCCCGTTTCGCTGATTTCACGTTTACCGGGCAGGAAGTCCCCTAGGAAGTTTGGATGCGGCCAGTTGCTGGTCAGCCGCATTTCGCTGCTGCGTCCTACGGGTACCACCGAGAAGCTGCCGGTGCCGCTTAAATTAAGCGACATGCTCAGATCCAGATTCTGCCGCCAGTTATCCGGCAGCGGGATGTGAATCCCCTCTTTGTTTTGTGCCAGCCCCGTTCCCGGTTCGGCAACCAACGTCGTCCCATTCATCTGTGGCGCCTTCACCACGCCAATACCTCGCGCATCGCCAACGCCCACCACCATGAACGGCTTACCAAGCGTGATACCCGGCTTATCCAGTTCACTCAGGCGGGATGCGTCAAATTTGGCGTTGATGACCGTATCGGTATGCCACACCTGGCCTTGATAAATACCAATCTGCCGCGCTTCTACGTTCTGATGACCTTCCACCATCAGCGACTCCGGCAGCCAGAAATGGATAACATTACGCTGTCGCGTCACCTCTTTATCATCTTCCATTCGGGTGTACAGCTCGGTGGCAGGAATCGCAATCAGCGGCCCCACCACTTTTTGCGGCCCGCTGGTGCTTTGGCGGATCGAGTCCTCCACTTCACCGCGGTAATCAGCCCGCTCGACGATAACCTGTCGAATCATCATCAACGGAATTAACAACAGCACCATCGCGCCACCCAGGGTGACAATTTTCCAGAACAGGGGGGATTTCAACATAGCCTTCTCCTTTGCAATAATCGCAAAGTACGTCAGCTATGTGGGGATAATTTGAAGCTATGTGAAGTGACGGTGAAGTCTTAAAGCGGCTTCTGTCCCTCCTTCCGGGCGGTTACGTAGGGTGATTTCACCGTTGAAGAGCCGGGCAACTTCACGAACGAACGCCAGACCAAGGCCGCTGCTTTTCAGGCCATTTTCGCGCGGTAGCGAATAGAATCGTTCGAAAATACGCGGCAACGCGTAGTCAGGAATACCGCTGCCGCTGTCGGTCACGAGAAGCAGTACCTGCTCACCCTGCGGCTGTACGCTCAGGGTGATAGTGCCGTTTTCTGGGGTAAAGTCGATGGCATTATCCAGTAGGTTCCCCAGCGCCTGCTCCAGCAAGGCGGCGTCCGCCGCCACATGCAGCGGCTGGGCATCAATGGTCACGGCAATGTGCTTCTCCGCAAGCTGCACGGTACGCGCCTCAACAATTTTCGCCAGCAGCGCCTCGACGGCTACCGGCACCAGCACGACCTCCTGGCGATTCTCCAGTCGCGCCTGGCGCAGCAGCGTTTCCACCAGAAGCTGCATACGGGCATTCTGACGCAGAATATTATCGGTAAAACGTGCCACCACGCTGGGTGGTGGGCCTTCTCGCAGAATCTCCGCCGCGCCGCGAATCGCCGCCAGCGGGCTTTTCAGCTCATGGGTCAACGCATAGACGTACTGCTCAATATAGTTCTTCCCCTCCAGCTTCAGGCGCATGCTTTCCAGCGCCTGCGCCAGCCGACGGAGCTCACTGCTGCCAAGCGACGGCAGCGCCACCGGCTGGTCTTCGGTGATGGCGTCAGCGTAGCGGGTGAGTTTGGCAATCGAGCGGTTAATCCACCAGACCATACCGGCCCCAATCACCAGCGCGATCCCTAATAATACTGTGCTCGCCCACAGGATCCGCCGCTCACTGCGTTTGATCACCGGCGCCATCGCGGCGTTCGGTTTCCCGACGCTCAGTACGCCGATAGTCTTTCCGCCGTCAATAATCGGCGCGGCGACATACATCACCGAACTTTCAGGATCGGCAGGATCCCGCAGCGTGCTTCGCGCACCGTATTGCCCCCGCAGCGTAAGCCAGACATCATTCCAGCGAGAATAGTCCTGCCCTACGGCTTGTCCCGCAGAATCAAACAGCACCTTCCCCTGCGCATCCGTCATATAGACATGGTATTCGTTACGAACTTTGCTAATACCGCCGATATTGGCACGAAACGGAGAGTTATGCAGACGCGCAAACGCCCTGGCCAACTGGCCATGAGCCGCATCTTCAGAGAGCAAATCGTCGCGCGCTACCGATGCCAGCAGCGTAGCGGTATCGATAAGCGTCCCTTCCGTGGCGCGACGAACTCCTGGCTTAATTTCCTGGACAAAGATCGACAGCACAAACCAGGCGGCCACGGCAACAATCAGAAAGTAGCCCAGCAGCAGCCGCATGCCTATGCGCATCAGAGGATCCTCAGACTGTATCCCATGCCGCGATGGGTATTGATCGGCGAAAGATCGGGGTTCACGGCGCGTAACTTAGCGCGCAGCGTTTTGATATGGGTATCCACCGTTCGATCGAAGCTCTCCTGCGCGTCGGCCCAGACGATGTCCATTAGCTGCTGGCGGGAATAGACGCGCCCTGGAGAGGCCAGCAGCGTTTTCAGCAGCAGAAATTCGTAGCGCGTCAGCGGCAGCGGCGTATCAAACCAGCTCACCAACGCCGCCGGTTCGTTAAGCTCAAAATGACCGGCGCGCATCACCGGCGAGGGAGTAGAAAACTTGGTCACGCGCCTGAGCAGCGTGCGGACTCTGGCGCACACTTCGCGGGGGGAAAACGGTTTGGCGACATAATCATCCGCGCCAATCTCCAGCCCCAGCAGGCGATCGACCTCGTCGCTGCGGGCGGTAAGAAACAGAACAGGCAGCGCCGGAAACCGTGCCAACAGCTGTCGGCACAGTTCAAACCCACTGATATCCGGCAACCCAACGTCGAGAATCACCACGTCAGGCTGGCAGTGGCGCGCTTTTTCCAGCGCGGGCAGGCCGCGCTCAAATGCTTCAACGCTAAATCCTTCCTGTTGC
This sequence comes from Kluyvera sp. CHPC 1.2972, assembly GCF_036759925.1. Classification (NCBI taxonomy): domain Bacteria; kingdom Pseudomonadati; phylum Pseudomonadota; class Gammaproteobacteria; order Enterobacterales; family Enterobacteriaceae; genus Kluyvera; species Kluyvera sp. CHPC 1.2972. Next base: position 234,886 of record NZ_JAPKIB010000006.1, read on the forward strand.
AGCATGTAGATAAGCGTATCTGCAATTCCCTGTTCATCTTCAACTAACCAGACCACTGCCTGTTGCATATAGCGTCCCTGTTATTCGCGCCACGGCATAATAGGCACTGCGCTGATGGCATTTTTCGGCGATCCGTCAACCACCTTGTCGGAATAGGCAAGGTAAGCCAGCGTATTACGTTTTGCATCGTAGAAACGAACGACCTGCAGTGATTTAAACACCAGCGACGTCCGCTTCTTAAAGACCACCTCACCTTCCGCTTTGCCGTTCTTAATTTTATCGCTCAGCTCCACCGGCCCAACCTGCTGGCAGGAGATAGCAGCATCGGAAGTATCTTCCGCCAGACCCAACCCGCCTTTGATGCCACCGGTCTTGGCACGGCTGACGTAGCAGGTCACGTTTTTGACATCCGGATCGTCAAAAGCTTCCACCACGATTTTATGATCGGGGCCAAACATTTTGAAAACCGTATCAACAGAGCCAATCTGCTCAGCGTGAGCGCCCAGGCTAGAGAGACTTAATAACAGGCCTGCCATTAATTTCTTGTATTTCATATTGTTACCATTTTCATCGATTGCATTGAAGAATTATTCAACATCAGCCAGGAAAGTATTTAAAGATCACAGCTTTACAAAAATCAGCCTTATTTCTAATGTAAAAACGCACTTATGCATAAAAAAAACACTGAATGCTAAAACAGCAAAAGATGCTATTATCCGCTACTTTGGTAACAGGCACCTACGAAATTAAGGATGAGGGCATTTTATGGATCAGGCTGGAATTATTCGCGATCTCCTCGTTTGGCTGGAAGGGCATTTAGATCAGCCTTTATCGCTGGATAATGTGGCGGCAAAAGCGGGTTATTCCAAGTGGCACCTGCAACGTATGTTCAAGGACGTGACTGGCCATGCTATCGGCGCTTATATCCGCGCTCGCCGTCTGTCTAAATCTGCCGTTGCGTTGCGTCTGACCGCGCGCCCTATCCTTGATATTGCGCTGCAGTATCGTTTTGATTCCCAGCAAACCTTTACCCGTGCGTTTAAGAAGCAGTTTGCATTGACGCCCGCGCTGTACCGCCGTTCTCCGGACTGGAGTTCGTTCGGGATGCGTCCGCCGCTGCGTCTGGGTGAGTTTGCGATGCCGAAATACGAGTTCATCACGCTGCCGACCACCCACCTGGTAGGGGTAACCCAGAGCTACACCTGTAAACTGGAAGAGATTTCCGATTTCCGCCAGCAGATGCGCGTTCAGTTCTGGACCGACTTCCTCGGCAACTCGCCGTCAATTCCGCCAATGCTCTACGGCCTGCATGAGCCGCGCCCAAGCCTGGAAAAAGACGATGAGCAAGAGGTGTTCTACACCACGGCGCTGACGCCGGAGCTGGCAAACGGCCATATCAACAATGCGCATCCGGTGACCCTTGAGGGCGGCGAATACGTCATGTTTACCTATGAAGGGCTGGGAACAGGCCTGCAGGAGTTTATCCTGACCCTGTACGGCACCTGCATGCCGATGCTGAATCTGACGCGCCGTAAAGGCCAGGATATCGAGCGCTTCTTCCCTCAGGATGAAGCCCGGAATCAGGAACCGCCGATTATGCTGCGCTGCGAGTACCTGATCCCGATTCGTCGTTAACGCTGTAGCTCATCTAACGCAGGGGTATCCAGATGCGAGATATCCCCTGCCGTTTCAACCACCCATCCCGGCGCCAGCCACAGGCTTTCCTGATAATCCACCCTTGAGATAGAGCAGTTACGCAGGCGTAGGCGGCGTTCCGCATGGGCAGGCAGACCCAGGATCGTACCAACCAGGCAGCCAAGCGCAATGCCGTGACTCACCAGCAGCGGTCGACTGCCAGCAGGCAGATCGAGACAAGCGTTCAACGCGGCGCGCATGCGCACGCTCAACTCCTGCATCGACTCGCCTTCAGGAATACGTCCGTCCGGCGTACCGTTGACCACCAGCCGACGCCACGCTTCTTCTTCCGCACTTAGCGAGTCGAGATGACGCTGCTCCAGCACGCCCATATCAAGCTCACGCAGACGCGCATCGAACGTCACGCCACAACCACAGGCATCCGCAATGATCTCGGCGGTACGGCGCGTACGGCCCAGATCGCTGGCAATGACATGCGTAATGCCGTAGGTGCGTACGCGGTCGCCGACCTGTACAGCTTGCTGTTCTCCTTTAGCCGTCAGCGGGCTATCGGACTGGCCTTGAATACGCCGTTCGGCGTTCCACTGCGTTTCGCCATGGCGAACAAGATATACCTGTAACATGTTTTTTATCCGTTATACTGCGATGACATTTTTTTAGCTGAGTTGTGTAGATTATGCATCAAGTTGTCGCTGCTACCACCAATCCTGCCAAAATTCAGGCGATTCTTGCCGCATTTGACCAGATTTTTGGTGAAGGATCCTGCCAAATCACTCCTGTTTCCGTCGATACCGGTGTACCCGAGCAGCCGTTCGGAAGCAGTGAGACGCGTGCCGGTGCACGTAACCGCGTCGCCAACGCACGCAAAGCACATCCGAACGCGGAGTTTTGGGTTGCCATTGAGGCCGGAATCGATGAAGGCGCCACCTTTAGCTGGGTGGTGATTGAGAATGGCGAACAGCGTGGGGAAGCCCGCTCCGCCACCCTACCGCTGCCAGAAGCTATTCTTGAGCAGGTTCGCGCCGGGGAAGCGCTGGGGCCGGTGATGTCGAAGTACACCGGCATTGATAAAATTGGTAATAAAGAAGGCGCTATCGGCGTATTCACCGCGGGCGTACTGACGCGCAGCAGCGTCTATCACCAGGCGGTGGTGCTGGCGCTTAGCCCCTTCCATAACGACCTGTATCGTCGGTAACCTGCCGGATAGCTGATTAGGTTTTTGGCAGGGTTTGTTCCAGCCACTGGCGCAATTCTACCGGCGCCGATTTCAGGCTGTTCGATCCGCGGGTGATCGTCGCGATCCCCGCGCCCAGCTCATTTTTCAGCTCACGCTGGCTCATCTCACCGCGCAGTAGCTCTTCAATAATGCGCACGCGGGTTCCCAGGGCTTCACGCTCGTCCGGGGTCATCATCAGATTGAGTAACGGCAGCGCAAGCTCATCGGTATACGCCTGACGCAGAAGCTCCACAAAGCGAAGCCACTCCTGGTTGCGCTGCTCCGCCGCCGTGGCGGAATAAGGGGATTGTTGGGTCATGTCGGGCCACCATGTTATGCTTGTACTCTTAAACGAGTACAAGCATAACACAGGTCTTACGCATCAGTAACGTCGTTGCCACTCATTGCTGCTGAGCACATCCTCTTTTTGCCCCATAAAGTGACGATAGTAAGCGTCATAGGCCAGCACGTTCTTCACGTAGCCGCGAGTCTCAGAGAACGGAATGCTTTCGATAAACGCCACCGCATCGATCCGCCCAGCGCTGTTGCCAAGCCAGGTTCGTACTCGTCCCGGCCCGGCGTTATAGGCCGCAGAGGCGAAGATACGGTTGTTTTCAAACTGCTGATAGACGTACTGCAGATAGCTGGTACCAATATTGATATTGGTTTCCGGGTCCAGCAGTTGCACCGGATTACTGTAGCCCGGCAGGTTAAACATCTTCACCGTATGGGTCGCGGTACCCGGCATAATCTGCATCAGGCCACTCGCCCCGACCGGGGATTTTACCTTCGGATTCCACGCGCTCTCCTGGCGAGCAATCGCCATCGCATAGCTTTGAGGCACGTCTTTCCCCGACGTGTAGCGAACAAACAGGTCGTTATAGGCTAACGGGAAACGTTCCTGCAGATTGTCCCATAGCTTGCCAGCAATGGTGGCCTGCACGCTGAGATCCCACCAGCGCTGATCGAACGCATAGCGCGCCAACTGGGCCTGCTCGGTCTGGCTGCGACTACTCACCAGGTTCGCCCATTCGCTACGAGCGGTGTTGTCCTGATTCCAGTACATCAGCTCACGCACGCGTGCCATTTCCGCGCCACCGGTTAGCGTCGACGAGATAGTGCCCGGCGCTTTCTCAACTCGTAGCGGGTAAGGTTCACCCAGACGTTGCGCAGCGACCATCGGGTAGAAACCACGCTGCTGCATTAACGCAAGTAGGATAGATCGCGCTTCATCATCGCGTCCGCGCTCCATCAGCAGGTCGGCCTGCCAGTAGCGCCACTCATCTTTATCTTTGGCCTCCATCGGCAGCCGCGCCAGCCAGGTGTTAAGCCCACTGCGGTCGCCCGTGCCTAACGCCATGCGCACACGGCGTTCAACCAGCGACGTTGACTGCGAACGCATGATGGCATCATCACGCCAGCGCGCCTGCTCATCGGTCACGTCGTTGCCCATCAAGCGCCAGGCGACGATATCGCGCAACGCCTGCGTCTGATCGTCATTAAGCTGCTGCGCCTGCACCAGCACGGGGATCATCAGGCGTGCATTTTCAACGTCCTGACGCGCCACGCTGCTGAAGGCGACCGCCGCCAATTGACGGGTAAAATCGGTCGCGCCGGTGGTACGGGCAAAGTTCAGCACGTTATTCGGATTATTGGCGAGATCGGTAATTGCCGAAGCAATGGTCTGGTACTGCGACGGCATTTGCGACGCCAGCGCTTTCACCAGGCTGGTGTTTCCCGCCGTCATCGCGAGTCGAATACGTTCAAGGTAAGCCAGAGGATCCTGAGTACCGGAAGCACGCCAGGCACCAAACAGCTTATCGCAGGCGTTCGGTCGGTTTTGCCCCGTCAGCCACAGCGTTTTTGCGCCATCCCAGGCGCCCTGAGTATCGCCCACGGCGTATTTGGCATAGTAGTAGTTACACTGGGCTTCCACCGTACCCGGCTTCTCCGGGCTGAACGCCAGCAGCCCACGCCAGTCTTCCCGGCGGGCGAGTTCATTCACAAAGCGGTTTCTTAAGGTGCGCGCTGGCGGAAGCGTAGGGTTAGCCTGCACGAAGTTGGTCACCGCCAGCGCCGGCGTATTCATCAAGTCGCCCGACAGCTGCCGATACTCCAGATAGGGGTACAGCGGGTAATCACGTAGGGTCGGCATCAGTTGATCGACCACATCCATCTGGCGGTTATCCCAGGCCTGCTTGATTTGCGCATAGCGGCTACGCTGCTGATCCAAGGTATCTGCGCGGGCTACGCTGCTCACCGTCAGCAAACAGACTCCTGCCGCCAGCAGACGCCACGTCATTTGTTTGGCTTTTTGCACAAGCTCTTCCTCGTTGTCACGTTACGTCAGTACAGCATCATGCCGCGTAATAAATTGATGCTAACGACTGATCGGCGAATACGCCACGCCATGAACACTTTTTTACGTTTTATATGCGACGTAGCACACCTGAATTTGCCTGCTGGGATTGAACGTTGAAAACAGCTACACTTCGCCTTTGAAAAACTCTATTCACCACTATAAAAGAGGCGAAGTCCAACGTGGCTCAATTCGTTTATACCATGCATCGTGTCGGCAAAGTGGTTCCGCCGAAACGTCATATTCTTAAAAACATCTCGCTGAGCTTCTTCCCTGGCGCAAAAATTGGTGTTCTGGGTCTGAACGGCGCGGGTAAATCTACCCTGCTGAAAATTATGGCCGGTATCGATACCGATATCGAAGGCGAAGCTCGCCCGCAGCCGGGTCTCAAGATTGGCTACCTGCCGCAGGAACCAAAGCTGAACCCTGAACATACCGTTCGTGAATCGGTTGAAGAAGCCGTTGCCGAAGTGGTTAACGCGCTGAAAGGCCTGGACGAAGTGTACGCGAAGTACGCTGAACCAGACGCCGACTTCGACAAGCTCGCCGCCCAGCAGGGTAAGTTCGAAGAAATTATCCAGGCGCACGACGGCCACAACCTGAACGTACAGCTGGAGCGCGCCGCTGATGCGCTGCGTCTGCCGGACTGGGACGCGAAAATCGAAAAACTCTCCGGTGGTGAACGCCGCCGCGTCGCGCTGTGCCGTCTGCTGCTCGAAAAGCCAGACATGCTGCTGCTCGACGAACCAACTAACCACCTGGATGCAGAATCTGTGGCCTGGCTGGAACGCTTCCTGCACGACTTCGAAGGCACCGTTGTGGCGATTACCCACGACCGTTACTTCCTGGATAACGTTGCCGGTTGGATCCTCGAACTCGACCGCGGTGAAGGTATTCCGTGGGAAGGTAACTACTCCTCCTGGCTGGAGCAAAAAGATCAGCGTTTGGCTCAGGAAGCCTCTCAGGAAGCGGCTCGCCGTAAATCCATTGAGAAGGAACTGGAGTGGGTACGTCAGGGCGCGAAAGGCCGTCAGTCCAAGGGCAAGGCCCGACTGGCTCGCTTTGAAGAGCTGAACAATACCGAGTACCAGAAGCGTAACGAAACCAACGAACTGTTTATTCCACCTGGCGCACGCCTGGGCGATAAAGTCGTTGAAGTGAGCAATCTGCGTAAATCCTACGGCGATCGCGTACTGATTGACGACCTGAGCTTCTCAGTGCCGAAAGGCGCTATCGTCGGCATTATCGGTCCGAACGGTGCGGGTAAATCTACCCTGTTCCGCATGATGTCCGGTCAGGAACAGCCTGATAGCGGCACCATCACCCTGGGTGAAACCGTGAAGCTGGCGTCCGTTGACCAGTTCCGTGACGCGATGGATAACAGCAAAACCGTGTGGGAAGAAGTCTCCGGCGGGCTGGATATCATGAAAGTCGGCAACACTGAGATGCCGAGCCGTGCGTACGTGGGCCGCTTTAACTTCAAAGGCGTTGATCAAGGTAAACGCGTAGGCGAGCTGTCCGGCGGTGAGCGTGGTCGTCTGCACCTGGCGAAGCTGCTGCAGGTTGGCGGCAACATGCTGCTGCTCGATGAACCAACAAACGACCTGGATATCGAAACCCTGCGCGCGCTGGAAAACGCCCTGCTGGAGTTCCCGGGCTGCGCGATGGTTATCTCGCACGACCGCTGGTTCCTCGACCGTATCGCCACCCACATTCTGGACTACCAGGATGAAGGTAAAGTCGAGTTCTTCGAAGGTAACTTCACCGAATACGAAGAGTATAAGAAACGCACGCTGGGCGCCGACGCGCTGGAGCCGAAGCGTATCAAATACAAACGTATCGCCAAGTAATCTTTATCAGGCGAATAACTTCGGTTATTCGCCGTTTTATTCAGCTTTCATATAAATACTCGCACTTATATTTTCAATCCATTTAATACCACATTCAGATATGATTATTATCATTCACGGCATTTCTTTCTCGCCAGGATTGAGATAGTTTTATAGCTGTGTTAAAAATACCCCTTCGAACAAAATCGATATTTTTATCTTTTATTTATTCACGAAGCAAATCTGCAACAAGAGTACCATTTAAACAATAAATCAATGACATTCATAAGGAATTGACATGTCTTATTTTATCTATATATATCGCTACGCGTGATAGTAAACCTATTATTCATAATAACTATTTTATATCTATTGAAAAGGTTTAAATCAGCAACGCTATGAAAATGATTTCTCCGCGCATATCGGCGATATTACTCACAACAGCAACAGGCTATCGCAAGGTAGTAGGCCGGTTGCAGCATATTGAAATACAGCGTCATCTGTGGCGGATTATGGTCGCTGCTCCCATGTTGCTTCTGCTCGTCTATCTGCTTATTTTTAGCCAGCCACGATTTGTCAGCGAATCAAAAGTAGCCGTCAAACGGCCTGCGGATATTGATAGCGCTAGCCTGAACGTCGGCCTTTTATTAGGCGGCTCCACCTCATCATCCGCTGAAGATTCGCTGTATCTTAAAGAATATATAAATTCTCCAGATATGATGCATATTCTCGATAAAAATCTAAATTTCCATCAGGCATTTGGCGAGAGCGGCTTAGATATTTTTTACCATTTACCAGAACAGACCACGAACGAACGGCTACTGGACTATTATCGCCAGCGTATTTCAGTGAACTATGATGAAAAAAATGGCCTGCTGACCATCCAGACCCAGGGGTTTACGCCTGAATTCGCCCTTCAATTTAACCGTGCGGTGCTGCAAGAGTCGGAGCGTTTTATCAACGAACTGTCTCACCAGATATCCCGCGAGCAGATGACGTTCGCTGAAGAACAGTTACAGCAGGCAAGAACCCGATTAAATGCCAGTAAACAGGCGTTAATCACTTATCAGAATAACCACAATATTTTGGATCCACTGGCCTCTGCGGAAGCCGCCACAACGTTGGTTAACACCCTGCTGGCCAAAAAAATTGAGATGGAGGCGGATCTACGCAACTTGCTGACCTATCTGCGCAGCGATGCGCCGCAGGTCGTTAGCGCCAGAAACGCCATCACCTCGCTGCAATCTCAGATCGATCAAGAACAAAGCAAGATCACCGCCCCTGAAGGTAAAAAGCTCAACAGTATGGCGGCCGATTTTGAAGAGATGAAATCCCAGGCCGTTTTTGAAGGTGACCTGTACGCACTCGCGCTCAAAGCCTTTGAAAAAACACGGGTTGAAAGCGCCAGAAAGTTAAAAACGCTCGCCACCATCAGCACGCCGCAGCGGCCACAAGAGTCAGCATTTCCCAACATCCCTTACCTGCTGATGAGCTGGCTGCTGGTCTGCTGCCTGCTGTACGGGGTAGCCCGATTACTGCTGACCATTATTGAAGATCACCGTGACTGACGCTAACGCCAATACTGAATCGGATTCTCTATGAAACGAGCTACACTCATTTTCTTATCTCTGTTACTGCAATCGGGCTCCTCTTTTGCCGTTGGCGTGACGGCAGACCCTGAACTCACCGGCGCGGCCCCGCTCCCTTCGGTGCTGACACCGCAAAATGGTAGCGCTGCCGACGCCAGTGGTTTTGATAACACCCCGCAGCCGCCGCGGTTACCCACCGACAGCCGGATGTTCGGTGCCCAACTCTTTACCGGCATTTCAGCGGATAGCGGGGCCAGCATCGGCTTTAACCCGAACTACGTCATTGGTCTTGGTGATACCGTGCAGGTTCGCCTCTGGGGCGCGTTTGCTTTCGACGGCGCGCTGACGGTCGATCCTAAAGGCAACATTTTCGTGCCGAATATTGGTCCGCTTAAAGTTACCGGGGTCGCCAACAGCCAGCTCAACAGTCTGGTCACCGCTAAAGTGAAAGAGGTGTACCAATCTAACGTCAACGTATACGCCTCTTTGTTGCAAGCTCAGCCGGTAAAAGTCTTTGTCACGGGGTATGTCAAAAATCCAGGACTTTACGGCGGCGTAGCGTCTGACTCACTGCTCTCCTATCTGAGCAAAGCCGGAGGTGTGGACAGTGAACGCGGCAGCTACGTCGATATCGCGATCAAACGCGGAAAATCCACGCGTACCCGCGTTAATTTGTACGATTTTCTGCTCAACGGCACGCTCGCGCTTTCGCAGTTTGCCGACGGCGATACCATCGTGGTTGGTGCCAGAAAACAGACCTTTAGCGTTGAGGGCGACGTTTATAACGGCTACGACTTCGAGTTTTCGGAAAGCGCGATTCCGGTTCAGGAGGCCCTGCGCTGGGCACGTCCTAAACCAGGCGCCACCCACTTCACCATCGTGCGCCAGCAGGGTACGGTCAAGCGGACAGAATACTACCCGCTAGGAAGCGCCGCCGGGAGAAGCCTGCAGGATGGCGACAAGCTGATCATCAGCTCTGACCGCTATGCGGGCACAATTCAGGTGCGTATTGAAGGTGCGCATTCCGGTGAGCACGCGCTGGTGCTGCCTTATGGCAGCACGATGAAGCAGGTGCTCTCGCAGATCAGAACCAACAGCATGTCCCGAATGGACAGCATCCAACTGTATCGCCAGTCCGTCGCTCTGCGGCAAAAAGAGATGCTCGACCTCTCCTTGCAAAAGCTAGAGGAAGCGTCTCTCTCCTCGCAGTCCGCGACCCAGGAAGAAGCACGTCTGCGCGTTCAGGAAGCACAGCTGGTCAGCCGCTTTGTGGCCAAAGCCCGCAGCGTCGTTCCTAAAGGCCAGGTCGTTCTTAATGGAAGTAATCTCGATTCGGTAATGCTGGAAGATGGAGACATCATCACCATCCCAGAGAAAACGTCGCTGGTGATGGTACACGGTTCGGTGCTGTTTCCCAACGCAGTTAGCTGGCAGGAGAGACTTGATGTCGATGATTACATTAAAAAATGTGGCGGCCTGGCGCAAAAATCCGGGCAGTCGAAAATCATCGTTATTCGCCAGGATGGCGAAGCGTTGAATGCCGACGATGTTGATACCATCAAAGCGGGCGATGAAATTATGGTTCTGCCGAAGTATGAATCGAAGAACATCGAAGTCACACGCGGCATTTCTACCATCCTTTACCAATTGGCCGTTGCGGCAAAAGTCATTTTGGATCTGTAAACCCTATAAGGACGGCGGGCTCCCTCGCCGCCGCGACCTCATCATAGCGATAGAGAATGTAATCAGGATGATTGGCATTTATTCATCAGGCATCTGGAAGACGCCGCACCTTGAGGCGTTTCTCGGTGAACCCGGCATCAAGCTGACGCCCCACAGCAACCTCGCGTCAATCCGCCTTCGCGCCATTGCGGTGTGGGGGGAGCGCCCTTCGGCACAGCGTCCTATCAAGCTGGCTCAGCAGGCCGGCGTTCCCATTCTACGACTGGAAGATGGTTTTACCCGTTCTCTAGGGCTCGGCGTAAATGGCGCACCGCCGCTGGCGATGGTGGTAGATGATTTGGGCATTTACTATGACGCACGCACGCCTAGTCGGCTGGAAAAACTGATTCAGATAGCCGCCGCCGATCCCTATCAGGAAGGCGACGCGCTGCGCGCTATCGCCATGATGGTTAATGACGATCTCTCAAAATATAACCATGCCCCACCCTTTTCAGAGCGTTTAACGGGCAAAGAGATCGTACTGGTTATCGAGCAGACCTTTGGCGATATCTCCGTAAAACTGGGGGGGGCAGACGAGCAGCAGTTTTCAACCATGCTTTCCAGCGCTTGTCGCGAACATCCGCAGGCCGAAATCTTGGTCAAAACCCACCCCGACGTTCTCAGCGGGAAAAAACGTGGCTATTTCAATACGTTGCCAACCAACCCACAAGTCCGGCTGTTCGTCGACGATGTCAGCCCACAGTCTTTGCTACAACACGTCTCCACGGTCTACACGGCAACGTCTCAGTACGGCATCGAGGCGCTGATGGCCGGGAAAAAGGTCGTCTGCTTCGGGCTTCCCTGGTACGCCGGATGGGGACTAACGGACGATCGACACCCCGATGCACCAGCGCTTGCCGCACGGCGTGGTTCTGCACCGCTAACGGCGCTGGTCAGCGCTGCCTGGCTCCGCTACACCCGCTATATTGATCCCGACACCGGCGAGCGAGCCACACTTTTTGACGTGCTGGAGTATCTACACCTTAATCGGACCCATCTGCTTGCTCGACGGGGGCATTTATGGGCACCGGGCATGACGCTCTGGAAAAGCAGCATCGTGAAGCCTTTTTTGCGTACAGCGGATAATCAGGTCAGTTTCTCCCGCCACTGCAAAGCGGCAACGGCGTGTATTGTTTGGGGAATTAAGGGGGAGACTCGCTGGAAACATAAAGCAGCAGAACGCAACCTCCCTATCTGGCGAATGGAAGATGGCTTTCTGCGTTCCTCAGGCCTTGGTTCAGACCTCTTGGCCCCACTATCATTAGTGCTCGACAAAACAGGGATTTACTACGACGCAACTCGTCCCAGTGACCTGGAGCAGTTGCTCAGCCATTCCCTCCTGAGTGTCGAACAGAATCAGCGAGCGACGCAGCTTCATCAGCATCTGGTGGCAAATAAGCTCAGCAAATATAACCTCGGTAAGCGCTGGCAGTGCCCACCGACCGGGAATAAACGCGTACTGCTGGTTCCGGGTCAGGTAGAAAACGATGCGTCGATCGCGACGGGGACGCTCAGCATCAATACCAATCTGGCGCTCCTGCATACCGTACGTGAACGACACCCAGACGCATTTATTATTTACAAACCGCACCCCGACGTACTCACCGGCAACCGTCCCGGGCATATTGCAGAGGAAGAGATGTCGCGCCTGGCAGACTGCGTAGCTCTTGATGCCGATATTATCGAGTGCATTCAGCAGGCAGATGAACTCCACACCATGACGTCGTTATCCGGGTTTGAAGCACTGCTGCACGGTAAGCAGGTGTACTGCTACGGCCAGCCGTTCTACGCCGGGTGGGGGCTGACCGTGGATGAACACCCCAACGCTCGTCGTCAGCGGTCGTTGACGCTGCAGGATCTCATCTACCAGACCCTTATTGCCTACCCAACCTATATCCATCCACATGACCAGCGCGTCATCACGGTCGAAGCGGCTGCCGCATGGCTGATGACGCAAACCCGTCCCGAAATGGCGGCAAAGAAAAAAGCCAACCGCTTGGTACGCCTGGGCCGCAAAGCCATCAATTTTTATCGCGTAAAATTTAAATAAGAATCAGGAGGGTGCATGGAAAGCACCGCAATGAACAACCTGCTGGCAGGTAAGCGCTATTTGCTTTTACAAGGCCCCATGGGCCCCTTCTTTGCTGAACTGGCCAGTTGGCTGGAAAGCAAAGGGCGTGAAGCCGTCAACGTTGTCTTTAACGGTGGTGACCATTTTTATTGCCGCCAGCGTTCCGTGCTGCACTACACCCAAACACCAGCACAGTTTGCCCACTGGTTAAAAGAGGTCTGGCAAACTTATCCCTTTGACACGCTAGTGTGTTTTGGCGATTGTCGGCCTTTGCACCAGGCGGCGCGCCAGTGGGCTAACGCAAAGGGGCTGCGCTTCCTGGCATTTGAAGAAGGCTATCTACGCCCTCACTTCATCACGCTCGAGGTGGGCGGCGTTAACGCCTACTCTTCCCTCCCGCAGGAACCCGACTTTTATCGCCAGTTGCCGGAGATGCCGCCGCGCATGATTCAATCGCTGAAGCCCTCAACGCGCCTGCGTTATTGGCATGCGACCTGGTATTATCTGATTGGCTGGTATCACCAAAAACAGTTCCCGCACTACCGGCACCACAAGTCGTTCTCTCCGTGGTATGAGATGCGATGCTGGATCCGAGCGTGGAGGCGTAAATACTGGTATACCTTCAGTGAACGGCATGTGCTCCCGCGCTTGCAAAACCAGCTGGATAATCGTTATTACCTGGCCATTTTACAGGTCTACAACGACAGCCAGATTCAGCAGCACAGTCCATATAACGACGTACGCGAGTATATTAATGATGTGATTTACTCTTTCGCAACCAAAGCGCCAGCGACAAAATTCCTCGTGTTTAAACACCATCCGATGGATCGCGGCCACCGTTTGTATGCCCCCTTGATTAAGCACCTCAGTAAAAAATATGGGGTGCAGAATCGTGTGCTTTACGTGCACGATTTACCAATGCCGGAAATGCTGAAGCATGCAAAAGCGGTGGTGACGATAAACAGTACGGCGGGTCTGTCCGCGCTGATACACAATAAATCGCTGAAGGTAATGGGCGATGCCCTGTACGACATGAAAGGGTTGACGTATCAGGGACATCTGCACCAGTTCTGGACGGCGGGCTTTCGCCCGGATATGAAGTTATTGGGTAAGTTTCGTGGGTATTTGTTGGAAACGACGCAAATTAATGCAGTATTTTATGGGAAAGAGAATATGTATATCAAGAAGAACATTCTTCCACCGGAAGAAATAGCGAGTAAAAAAATCTCTTTCGACAATAACAGAATATATAAAAATTAATCACGAATTTCTTTTTCCCACGGGGCAGGCTCACTGAATCGCCTATTGAGGTAATCTTTCGTGACAGCCTTATAATTTTTATTCATCGCACTGCCTGCGCCATCATTAAAACACATTATTTTATGAGAAAATGCTTGCCCATCAACAATCCTTTTAATATTGGATGGCCTTATAATGATGTTTTTAATATCACCAGAAACAGACTCTTTAGTTATAAAGGAGTAATGATGATATAAAAAAGATGTTAAATTAACATCAGTATCGCTCCTTATTTTTGAATGTCTTGTTCTATTAATATCAACATTAAAACATTCATCAATACGCTGTAACACAGATTTTTTCAACGCATGAGGAACATGCCTTGTTAAGTTTCTAGCACTATACTCCGGAGCAATTTTTTTTAGCAGTCGACATGAATTTATAGATGCCTTCATATAATCTGGAATATTTTCTCTTATAGATCCATCATAAACCATCCCATAAGACTCGTAATATGAAATAGATCTACCGATATCGTCAAAAAAATCTGATTTAAGACACGGCTGTCCTAAAACGACATCATCATTAAAATAAATAAAATGCTCACTTAAATTATTAATGTTATGCAAGCAACATTCTATTGAATGTGAGTTAAATGTTGGAAGCATATTTTCACTCGGATATATTTCATTATGAAACACCCATTCTATTCGAGGATTATTTTTCAACCAAGAGGGTTTTGAGCAATTAGAAACTATATATATTTTATTTATCCACTTGGCATATTTATTTATTGACCTAAGAGAATATTTTAATTCATCATTATCCGTAAAGCGGTCAGGATCAAACTCACTTTCAGGGAATGTATCTAACCATTTACGTTGCCATTCAAGGTCAGCCTGGTTTACCCACGTATATACAGCATCAACGCTGAATCCATCTCGTTCATTTTTATTATAGATCATATGCATTTCATCTACATGAAATTTTTTCGCCAACACATATCTTGAACGCACAGTAGCCAAACCATCAGAATCTACATCATAAAGATAAACATTAAAAACATAACTCTCATTAATCTGATTAGATAACTCAACCACAAAATCAGATCGTTTTGATAGTGCCAAAATTATTTTCCTAATATTAAAATCAACATCAGCATCCGTTTCCACATGATAACCGCCATTTAATGTGTATATTTTCATAGACATAGATGACATCTTCTTTAATACACTAACTATATTTACAAGTAAGGTTAAGTGTCCACTCCATATAATAACACTATCATAATCATGTTCATTTCTGACACAACACCCTGCATTGAGATTATATCTAAAATAATTCACAATACCATGTTTTACGATTTCATCATAATTTATACTATGCTCAACACTGTATGCCACCTCTAACTTTTGATTACAGGCATTGACTCTATTCCCCAATCTCTTTCTGAATAAATCATAAAAAAAGAGATTTGGATCCTTTATAAGTTTATTAATCTTTTTTATGGAACAAAAATCCAACTTATCCATTTAATAAAAACCTCAATCTTCGTTTAAATGTATCCAATCTATCAACATGACCAGGTTTATTCTCAAAATAAATAGAATAATCATGAATAGAACAATTATTCTCCGATACATAATTGATAAATTCAGAAATCAACGTGTCATTAACTCCACTAACTTCATTTTTAAAAAAAACATAATGTTCACTTTTGAAAAGAGAAAAATTATTCATTTTATGTTCATGATAACTATCATTCTCACACTGGTGTTTATCATGATACATATGAAGCAGTATTTCTTTATTTAACAACTTAGAGAAACATAATCGACCTAGAAATCGTCGATACCCAATAGCAAACAAGGGTGACCTTGATGGTTTGTCGATAAAAGAATCTGTATCTTCAGGTAATATTGAGTAAAACTTACAAAGACGTATTAGAAAATCAAAATCTTCATATCCGTGCCCTATATAATGCTCATTAAACCCACCAATTTCTTTATATGCACTTCTTTTCATTAAAGTAATTGATGATGGGCTAGCTAAATGCAAGAAATACACACGATAAAATAAAAAATATCTCCCCAGCAGATCCGATATGCTAAGTTTATTATTTGTTAAAGATTTACTCCCAAACTTACTCAAATACAAACAAGGGTATATTATAAAATTATTATTTTCATAATACCTATTCTTAATCTCTTTTATGAAAAGACTAAAATCAGGGTAAATATCAACATCCAATAAAACTATATCGTCTGTACTAACATTAGTGAATGCCGCGTTTCTAAGTGAAGATAAATTAACTTCTTTTTTCGACTTTACTAATTCAATAACAACATTTGGGAAAGTGCTCATTTTTTTAATAAATAAGTTTTCATATCTATCATTCGAATAATTAAGACCAAAAGAAATATTTACATCATCTTTCATAGCTGCCATAGAAAGGTTAAAAGCCCTAGATATAATATCTTTTGGCCTTCTTCTTAAATCAATAGGTACAATACAAGTCAGAACCTCATTATTTTTCTCATACATATCTTATATTAACTCTTCATTATTATAACGTTGTATACCGACATTGATATCGTTAAACAAATGAGCATGTCCATTCTTATCAAAATACAACGCTAGATCACAATACTCTTTCAAATTACTCAAACTATGCGACACCATTAAAAAACTCGACTCTTTATGCCGCGCATTAAACATATCCGCACACTTCTGCTTAAACCTGGCATCCCCCACTGCGGTAACCTCATCAACCAGGTAATAATCGAACTTAAACGCCATGCTTAAACCAAACCCCAGTCGCGAGCGCATCCCTGATGAGTAGGTTTTAATTGGCATATCAAAGTATTTCCCTAGCTCGGCAAACTCTTCGACAAAAGCGACCTTCTCTTTCAGTTCGCCTTTTTGTGCATACAGTCGAGCGACAAACTTCACGTTTTCACGTCCAGTCAGGCTTCCCTGAAAACCACCGGAAAGACCCACGGGCCATGAAATGGTGCTATTAGTAACGATCCTACCGCTATCGGGTCGATCTATTCCGCCAATCATGCGTAACAGCGTCGATTTCCCAGCCCCGTTGCGGCCAATGAGCGCCACGCTTTTTCCGCTCGGTAGTTCGATATTGAGGTTTTTAAAGACATAGTGTCGCCCCTGGGGCGTACGATAGGATTTGGTGAGATTCTCGACGCGGATCATGATGTCAACATAGCCTCTTCGCGCAGGCGATACAGCGCAAGCCCGACAAACAACATAAGCAACGTGCAGAAGGCCAGATAAGGCAGACTCACCCCCTGACTCACGTAACCCGCCACCACACATTCGCGGCTCAGTTCAACGATATGCACAATGGGGTTCCAAAGAAGATAGGGCCAATAATCACGCGGTACGGCGTGCAGCGGGAACATGATGCAGGAGACGAAATAGAGCGGTTTTATCAGAATAGGCAGAAACTTTTCCATTTCCGGAAACGTCTTCCCTACCACCATAAACACCATGCCCAGCCCGCAGGAAAAGAGAATCAACAGCAGCCATGTCACCACCAGGGTGATGAGCTGCGTTACGCTAAACGCCTCACCGGCAATACCGACCACACACATCAGGACAATATAGACGCAGCCGTATATCAAGCTTTCGAGCAGCGCTCTGGCCAGAATCGTATCGATTGGCTTTACCGGCCGATAGTTAAAGAGCCCCTGGTTCGCGTCGATTGCGCTGATGGAGCGCGTAGCAATATGGCTAAAAAGGAAATAGGGGATGATGCCGTTTATCAAAAAAACGGGAAATGAAATATCCGGCATCGTGCGGTGCATAACAAAACCAAATACCGCAAGCATGACCAACATATGTGCAGCAGGTTCAAGAATGGCCCAGCAGTAGCCAAGCCGGTACTTGCCGAAACGTGTTTTAATCTCACGTAAAAATAGTGCGCAAACCGCCGCACGTTGGACATCGATACCGCTTCTGGTCATATGATGTAACTTCCATTCAGGCATGCTACCGCCCTGGCCTTGTGCGACCATAGCGATTGAAAAAATCTCAGGGGATGGACATCTTCAGGGAGTGAATAATAGAGAGTGAAACACTAATTAAAGCGAATTATAAAAACCATAAATAAATACAGCTACATCATTCCCTTGATGTATTCCAATGATATAAATTGGAGAGTGGAATTTAGCTTTTAATGATCATAATAACCAGCAGCATCTCATTTAATTAAACTTAAAGATCTATTCAGTATAAATAAAATGAAATGTTTTTCTTTTTAATCATGGCGTTATTAGGGGTAATAAGAAGATAAGAAATACGATTTTATAAAACCATCATTTAAAGCAACAGCAATAAAATAAAAACAAATTTTCTTATTATATTTTCGGAGTGATGACAACCGACAAAAACATTAATCGTAATTATGTAGCAGCACGGCACCACGCAGGCACCGTGCCGAAGGTTTAATCGCCCATAAGATCTTTAACCAGCTCCACGCAGCGCAGGAACCGGGAATCGTAGTCGGATTCTTCAACATGCACGAATTCGATATTGTTCTTTTCTAGCATGGAGACCAGCAAGTTCTGAAACTCCTTGCGATCAACCGAACTGCCGAGGCTACGCAAACCATCAGCAACCCACGGCGTGTTGTTTTCCAGAAGGATAACCAGGTCGAAACGATATTCATCGATCAGCGCCTGCACAAATGGATGCTCACGGCCTTCATACTTCTTACAAAATGCCTGGGTGCTGACAAAATCGGTGTCGATAAACGCGACCTTGTTGGCATACTTCACCGCAAAATCGATGTACTGAGCGTGCCCAAGGGCAATTTTGTCGTAGTCGGAATACTGTAGCGCCATCTCGTCGCCCCCCAGATGCGAGAAGACGTAGTCTCGCCCATATTCCCAGGCACTGGTGGTGTTGAAGATGTTCGCCAGCTTGTTCACCAGCGTCGACTTACCGCTGGACTCACCGCCGAGAATCGCCACCGTACGCACGAAGAACGGCTTTACTTCCGTTGGGATGTAATCCCAGTAGCGGAATGGGTTCTCACGAATCTGCGCCCCGCTGATGCTCATGAAAGTCCGTTTCGGGTCAATCAGTACCGTTTCAATCCCGAGATGCTCGAGATACTGCGGCGCATCGGCTTCTTCAGAGGAGTAAATCCAGTTGGGCTCGATGCCCTTTTCTTCCATAAACGATTTTATGCCCGCGCTCCACACGTCCCAGCCGTGCGGGTACGGTTCCATGCCCTCTTCGTTAAAGGCATGAATGCGAATGTTCTTTTGGTATTTAAAGGTTTGCAACAGCCAACGCAGACGGTCAGATACGGTAGGCTGCTGCGACATGGCGCTATCTTCAAACAGCGCGCGGTCACGTGTGTCGTCATAGCCCATAATGATATGCAGTTCATCAACCTGGCTACAGGCGCGCTGGATCAGGTAGATATGGCCAGTATGCAGCGGATAAAATTTCCCGAACACCACGCCGATATTTTTCTGCTGACGCGGAAACTCCAGCCCGAGAAAGCGGTGCAACGCCTCGAGTTTTTGCGCGCTAGGGCTCTTAATTTTGGCGTTGAGAAGCTGGCTTAAATAACCCTTGGTCATGCCGCTAGCGTCTGCGACCTGCTGCAACGTACAGCCTTTCTGACGAATTGCGGTTTTAAGATAGTCGAACGACGACACAAGAGCCTCCTGCTGAATTGGGGTAAACCATCTACCCATTATACAAAAAACCCGGATGTACTCACGGTACTATCCGGGGAAAGAGACCGGCGACGCAGTATGCCGCCGGGATCGGACATTATAGTTCGTCAAAAACGTTCAGCGCATCGGCAAGTTTCTTAACACCAAATACCTTCATGCCTTCTGGTATTTTCTTTGGCACGTTTGCCGCCGGCACGATAGCACGACGGAAACCGTGCTTAGCGGCTTCCGAAATACGCTCCTGCCCGCTAGGTACCGGACGAATTTCACCAGCCAACCCCACTTCACCAAAGACCACCAGATCCTGCGGCAGCGGCCTGTCGCGCAGGCTGGAGACCATCGCCATCAGCAGCGCCAGGTCGGCGCTGGTTTCGGTCACCTTCACGCCGCCCACCACGTTCACAAACACATCCTGGTCCGCCATCTGTAGCCCGCCGTGACGGTGCAGCACCGCCAGCAGAATCGCCAGACGGTTCTGCTCAAGGCCAACGGCAACGCGGCGTGGGTTGCTCATCATAGAGTGATCCACCAGCGCCTGGATCTCGACCAACAGCGGTCGCGTACCTTCCCATACCACCATTACCGAACTGCCGGAGGTCACTTCATCACCGCGACTCAGGAAGATGGCGGAAGGGTTGCTCACTTCACGCAGCCCCTGCTCGGTCATCGCGAACACGCCCAGTTCGTTCACCGCACCAAAACGGTTCTTATGGCTGCGTAGCGTACGGAAGCGCGAATCAGCGTCACCGTCGAGCAGTACCGAGCAGTCGATACAGTGTTCGAGGACCTTTGGCCCCGCTAGCGAACCGTCTTTGGTCACATGTCCAACCATGACAATCGCCACGCCGCGCGTTTTTGCAAAGCGCGTGAGGTAGGCTGCGGTTTCGCGCACCTGCGCCACACTACCCGGCGAAGACTGAATATCCGCCATGTGCATCACCTGGATGGAGTCGATAACCATCAGCTTCGGCTGTTCTTCTTCCGCAATCTGGCAAATCTGCTCGATGCTGGTTTCCGAAAGCATATTCAGGTTAGCCGTGGGAAGGCCCAGACGGTGTGCGCGCATCGCAACCTGCTGTAACGACTCTTCACCGGTGACGTACAGCGTTTTCATCTGTTCAGCCAGTTTGCACAGCGTTTGCAGCAGCAAGGTGGATTTCCCCGCCCCTGGGTTACCACCAATCAGAATGGCGCTACCGGGCACGACGCCGCCGCCCAGTACACGGTCAAACTCTTTAAAGCCGGTGGAAAAGCGCGGCAGCTCTTCCAGGCTGATGTCCGACAGTTTTTGCACCTTTGCGATGCCAGCATTACCCGCATAGCCGCTCAGGCGCTCGTTACGTGCGACCGTAGGGGAAGCCGCAACGCGCACTTCGGTGATGGTATTCCAGGCATGGCAGGCGCTGCATTGCCCCTGCCAGCGCGGGTAATCCGCACCGCACTCATTACACACAAATGCGCGTTTAGGAGCTTTCGCCACGTTAACCTCTTTATTTCTGATTCATGCTGCCGGAGAGAATGCAGAACACCCCCATCAAATCGGCATGACGGATAGTGACTTCCGTCTGTTCGTTCACTTTTGGTTTGGCATGATACGCAATCCCCAGCCCGGCTTTCTTGATCATCGGCAGGTCGTTGGCACCGTCGCCAATCGCCACCGTTTGGGCGTGGGGAATTTCATGTTTCTCAGCCAGTTGCAGCAGGGTTTTCGCCTTATACTGCGCGTCGACGATATCACCAACGACTTCACCGGTCAGCTTGCCGTCGCGAATACCCAGCTCATTGGCAACCGCTGCGGTTAAGCGCAGCTTATCGCGCAGGTGATCGGCGAAGAAGGTGAAACCGCCGGAGGCAATCGCCACCTTCCAGCCCAGCGCTTCAAGCTTGAGCACCAGCTGAGTCAGCCCCGGCATCAGCGGCAGCGTCTCGCGCACCTGACGCAGAATGTCGGCATCGGCATCTTTCAGCGTAGCGACACGCTGGCGCAGGCTGGCGCTGAAATCGAGCTCGCCGCGCATCGCGCGTTCGGTTACTTCCGACACCAGTTCACCGGTACCGGCCAGCTTGGCGATTTCGTCTATGCACTCAATCTGGATCGCCGTGGAGTCCATATCCATCACCAGCAGACCCGGCGTACGCAGATGCGGGATTTTACCCAGCGGGGCAACGTCCAGACCCGCATCGTGGGCCAGGCGCGTGGCGCGTGGCGTTAGTGACCCCGCCAGACGAATAACCTGATAGTCTTCAACGCACCAGGCCGCCACAATCACCATCGCCGCCCCCAGCTTACGCTGATAGGTGGTGAGGCTCGCTTTATTCAACCCGCGGCCATACAGCAGCCAACCGCTGCGACCGGCGTGGTAATCCAGCGGCATGACCTCATCACCGCTCAGGGAAAGCGGCAACCCAGGCCACTGGGAGACATCTTCTGACAGATCGCACCAGGTCAAACTGTTTGGCATTACAGCTCCAATCTTCACTATATTAAGCCCAGGAAAATAACGCATGAGGCTACCTTGTAACCAGCGCTTCTGGCAACATTAAGCTGTAAATTTTCAAAGGTGGAATATGGTTCGCGCAAAACTGAAATTTCGACTGCATCGCACCGCGATTGTCCTGATCTGTCTCGCTCTGTTGGTGGCATTGATGCAGGGTGCATCCTGGTTCAGTCAACAAAGCCAGAAACAACGAAATCCGCAGCTGGAAGAACTGGCCAGAACCCTGGCATTTCAGGTCTCGCTGAACCTCGCGCCGATGATGAAAAGCGAAACGCCGGACGAGAAAAAGATCGGTCAGTTGCTGAAACAGCTAACCGACAAAAGCCGTATTCTGGACGCTGGGGTCTATGATGAGCAGGGTGACCTGATCGCCCGCGCCGGGGAACAAGTCGATCTCCGCGACCGTCTGGCGCTGGATGGCAAAAAAGCGGGCAGC
Organism: Kluyvera sp. CHPC 1.2972; assembly: GCF_036759925.1. Classification (NCBI taxonomy): domain Bacteria; kingdom Pseudomonadati; phylum Pseudomonadota; class Gammaproteobacteria; order Enterobacterales; family Enterobacteriaceae; genus Kluyvera; species Kluyvera sp. CHPC 1.2972. The sequence goes on from NZ_JAPKIB010000006.1 coordinate 257,215, forward strand.
TACTTCAATCAGCAAATCGTTGAGCCTATTCAGGGGAAAAACGGCCCCCTTGGCTACCTGCGCCTGACGCTGGATACCCACACCATCGCCACCGAATCCCGTCAGGTGGATAACACCACCAACATTCTTCGCCTGATGCTACTGCTGTCGCTGGCTATCGGCGTAGTGCTCGCCCGCACGCTGCTGCGCGGCAAACGCACCCGCTGGCAGCAGTCGCCGTTCCTGCTTACCGCCAACAAGCCGGTGCAGGACGAAGATAAAGATTAATCAGAAAAGGAAATCGTCATGTCAACGCTGCGCCTGCTGCTTTCAGATTCTCACGACCCGTGGTTCAACCTCGCCGTCGAGGAGTGTATTTTTCGCCAGATGCCCGCCACACAGCGGGTGCTGTTCCTGTGGCGTAACGCCGATACGGTCGTCATTGGCCGTGCGCAGAACCCGTGGAAAGAGTGCAACACCCGGCGCATGGAAGAGGACAACGTCCGTCTGGCTCGCCGCAGCAGCGGCGGCGGCGCGGTGTTTCACGACCTCGGCAACACCTGCTTTACCTTTATGGCCGGCAAGCCCGAGTACGATAAAACAATCTCCACGGCCATTGTGCTCGAGGCGCTGAATTCGCTGGGCATTACGGCTGAAGCCTCCGGGCGTAACGATCTGATCGTAAAAACCGAGGAAGGCGACCGTAAAGTCTCCGGCTCCGCCTACCGGGAGACCATCGACCGTGGCTTCCACCACGGCACGCTCCTGCTCAATGCCGATCTTAGTCGTCTGGCTAACTACCTGAACCCTGATAAGAAAAAGCTTCAGGCTAAAGGGATTACTTCGGTGCGCGGGCGCGTAGCAAATCTGGTCGAACTGCTGCCGGATATCACCCATGAACAAATCTGCGAAGCCGTCACCGAGGCGTTCTTCCGTCACTACGGCGAGCGGGTTGAAGCAGAAATTATCTCTCCGGATAAAGCACCGGATCTGCCGAATTTTGCCGAGACGTTTGCCCGTCAAAGCAGCTGGGAGTGGAATTTCGGTCAGGCCCCAGCGTTCAGCCATCTGCTGGACGAGCGTTTTACCTGGGGCGGCGTAGAGCTGCATTTCGACGTGGAGAAAGGCGTTATCACCCGCACGCAGGTGTTTACCGATAGCCTGAACCCCGCACCGCTGGAGGCGCTGGCAGCACGTTTACAGGGCTGTCAGTATCGTGCAGATGTGCTGCAGCAAGCCTGCGAAGGGCTGAGAGAAGCGTTCCCGGAGCAGAGTAATGAACTGCGAGAGCTATCGGGCTGGCTGGCGGGAGCGGTGCGCTAACACCGCTAGGCGAGCCGCTCGATAATCGCGGCGGCTGACGTTAATTTTTTCAGCATAGCACGAGCAATATCATGGAAACCCGCGCTAATACGCGGGTCGTCCTGAACCCGCTGCCAGAACTGTTCCGCAAGCGGTAAAGCAAACGCCCATGCAGCTTTGCTGACGGTAGGATCCACTTTAATATCGACAGCCTCACTACGCATCGCGCCAGAACTGGACGGGGCAAACGACATTGGCAGCATGTCATACACCGGGGCAATAATCATTGGCGTGGCAGATAAATAGAACGAGAGATTACCTGCGTGCATATCACTGTTGGCAATTAAGCGCCCAAATGCCCAGATTTTCGCGGTTTGCTGATGGGAATATTCAGCAATAATGCCCTGTGCGGAAAGTTGGCCTGTTACGGTAGGCCAGGCCCCCGGAGAAGAAACGAATTCACTTTGTAGGGCTTCCAGAGAGACGATTTGCCGTCTGCCGTGAACGCCTACACAATCAAAACGGAGACTTTCGAGAAATACCTGCCCTTCATCGCTGCAGATCGCCGTGGCATGGCTCGCATCAATGTCCGTAGCGGACAATACCGATAACGCAATAGACTCAGCAATCAGCAGGTCACCCCAGCGCTCGGAAACCATGTTCTGTTCTCGGGCACTAAATTTGACCAATACGTTTTGATTGCCTTGCGCTGTTTGCACATAACAGCCAAATTTAGGCTGCTCCCCTCCTGCAGAGGACCCGACAATATCACCCGCGATGGCTTCTTCTGCGAGCCTGGCGTAGTAGCTGGTTTTATCACATTGTGCGACGGCAACCCGCTCTGGCGCGATAAGCCATCGTTGATAGTTCTCTTCACCAATAAGCCATCCACCTGCATTTTCACCCGTATACGCACGCAGTCCGTATAGCACTTCACCTTCCTGCCATAAGCGGATATCGTCTGGCAAATGAGTCTGAGTAGCAACCGCCCTCCCCCAGGCTCGCCCTAAAAATCCCTGAGGCCGAAGATCGGTCAAATACCACGGAAGGCCATCAAACCACTGCCATTCCCCTGACGACAATGCAACCAGACAACTGCCCTGTGGCCAGCATGGATACAGCACGCCAAATTGGCGAGCGTTCCCCTGCTCATCCACCTGCCAAAGCGGAAACGTTGATATACCGCGAATCGGTTTAATGAGGGCATAGCGAGTGGCGCGCGCCTTACCAAACTGCAGCACCTCATCATGGGCTGACACAAGTCGCGAGAAGGTCGCCTGGCTTATCGCCAGTACCTGTCTCAGTTCAGGGGCGGAACGCGGCCCTTGCAGAAGCAAATCGGTTAATGCGCTCATGAGTGAATAGATTTATGAATAGATATATGAATACATTTAATAGCATACTTGCTTGAATTGTACACATAAAATGGAATTGAAGAATGGAGGTGTGAATAGATTATCAGTATTACGAAGGTATCCCAGCCGAACAACGCAGCGCTGGGATTCAGCGCTGCGCGGCCCCGGAGTCGGCGCTGGCGCACCTCGTCCGGGCTACGATATAACGAACGCTACGCCGGGAATCGGCTTACGCTTTATCGCCCAGCAGAACAGATTCCAGCGCGATTTTGATCATGTCGTTGAAGGTCGTCTGACGTTCAGCGGCTGTGGTCTGCTCGTGGGTACGGATATGGTCGGATACGGTGCAGATGGTCAGCGCTTTCGCACCGAATTCTGCGGCTACGCCGTAGATACCCGCGGCTTCCATTTCCACGCCCAGGATGCCGTATTTTTCCATCACGTCGAACATGGTTGGATCTGGGGTGTAGAACAAGTCAGCGGAGAAGATGTTACCTACGCGAGCATCAACGCCCAGCGCTTTAGCCGCATCAACCGCGTCACGCACCATGCCGAAGTCAGCGATAGCCGCGAAGTCGTGATCTTTGAAGCGCAGACGGTTCACTTTAGAGTCGGTGCATGCGCCCATGCCGATAACCACGTCACGCAGTTTCACATCAGCACGTACCGCGCCGCAGGAACCCACGCGAATGATTTTCTTCACGCCGAAGTCGGTGATCAGCTCTTTGGTGTAGATGGAGCAGGATGGGATGCCCATACCGTGACCCATGACGGAGATCTTACGGCCTTTGTAAGTCCCGGTGAAACCTAACATGCCGCGAACGTTGTTTACTTCGCGCACATCTTCGAGGAAAGTCTCAGCAATGTGCTTCGCACGCAGCGGGTCGCCCGGCATCAGCACAACATCAGCGAAATCGCCCATTTCAGCGTTAATATGTGGGGTAGCCATCGTAATTTCCTTTATTTTTCAAATAGACGAAGGGCGGGAATCCCCCCGCCCAAATAATCACAGCATGTTTTTACCGTACGCCATTGGGGACGTACCGAAGTAGGTCGCCAGCGTCTGTCCGATATCCGCGAAGGTTTCGCGATGACCCAGCGAGCCCGGTTTCACTTTCGGGCCGTAGATCAGCACCGGGATGTGCTCACGGGTGTGGTCAGTGCCGGTCCAGCTTGGGTCACAGCCGTGGTCAGCGGTGAGGATCAGAATGTCATCTTCACCCACCAGCTCCATCAACTCTGGCAGACGACGGTCGAACAGTTCCAGGCCAGCAGCGTAACCCGCGATGTCGCGACGGTGGCCCCATGAAGAGTCGAAGTCAACGAAGTTGGTGAAGACGATAGTCTCATCACCCGCTTCCTTCATCTCTTTGATGGTGGCGTCGAACAGTGCGTCGAGGCCGGTGGCTTTCACTTTTTTAGTGATACCGCAGTTGGCATAGATGTCCGCAATCTTACCGACAGAAACCACATGACCGTGTTTTTCATCAACCAGTTTCTGCAGAACGGTCGCCGCCGGTGGCTCAACGGCCAGGTCGTGACGGTTACCGGTACGCTGGAAGTTGCCCGCTTTGTCGCCCACAAATGGACGCGCGATAACGCGGCCAATGTTGTAGCCGCCTTCGGTCAGCTCTTCACGGGCGATTTCACACAGCTCGTAAAGTTTATCCAGGCCAAAGGTCTCTTCGTGGCAGGCGATCTGGAACACCGAGTCTGCAGAGGTATAGAAAATCGGCTTGCCGGTTTTCATATGCTCTTCGCCCAGTTGATCGAGGATCACGGTACCAGAAGAGTGGCAGTTGCCGAGGTAGCCCGGCAGGTTGGCACGCTTAACCAGTTTATCCAGCAGTTCCTGCGGGAAGCTGTTTTCGTGGTCGCTGAAGTAGCCCCAGTCGAACAGAACTGGCACACCGGCGATTTCCCAGTGACCAGACGGCGTATCTTTACCGGAAGAGAGCTCATGCGCCCAGGCGTATGCGCCCACCACTTCCGCGTTGCCGTCCATGCCGGCAGCAATTTTACCGGTTGAACCTTCATGTGCTTTCACCAGACCCAGACGAGTCAGGTTAGGCAAATTCAGCGGGCCCTTACGGCCATTGTCAGCCTCGCCTTTGGCGCAGGCTTCTGCAATGTGGCCCATCGTATCTGCGCCGACATCGCCAAAGCGGTCCGCGTCTTCCGTTGCACCAATCCCAAAGGAGTCCAGCACCATAATAAATGCACGTTTCATCTTGTTCTCCATACATCTTGCGCTGCAAAAAAGCGATCAGATCAGTATATAACTATTCGGTGATGCGACGATAGACGGTCGGCGTAATTTCAGGCGCTTTATCGTCCAGTTTAATTGCCGCTTTCACCGCTTTCGCCGCGTCCTGCCAGCTTGATTCATCTTTCGCGTGGATCACCGCCAGCGGGCGCTGTCCGTCGACGCTGTCGCCCAGACGAGCCATGTCGGTGAAGCCGACGCTGTAATCGATGGTGTCAGAAGCCTGGCGACGACCGCCGCCCATAGAAACCACCGCCATACCCAGCGCGCGGGTGTCCATCGCGCTGACAAAACCTTCGGTATCAGCATAGACGGCTTTGCTCAGCATCGCCGTCGGCAGATATTTCGCGTAGTTTTCAACGAAATCTGTCGGGCCTTTCTGCGCCGCGACCATGCGACCAAAGATCTCCGCCGCTTTGCCGTTGTCGAGCACGGCCTGCAGTTTGGCACGTGCGTCGGCGTCGTCTTTAGCCAGCTTGCCGGAGATCAGCATCTCAACGCACAGGGCCATGGTGACATCGAACAGGCGCGGGTTACGGTATTCACCGGTCAGGAACTGCACCGCTTCGCGCACTTCCACGGCGTTACCTGCACTGGAGGCCAGCACCTGGTTCATATCGGTCAGCAGGGCCGTGGTTTTCACGCCCGCGCCGTTAGAAACGCCCACAATGGCTTCTGCCAGTGCCGCAGAGAGTTCGTAGGTCGGCATAAACGCGCCGCTGCCCACTTTCACGTCCATCACCAGCGCATCGAGGCCTTCCGCCAGCTTTTTGGCGAGAATGGAGGCGGTGATCAGCGGAATGGAGTCCACCGTCGCGGTAATGTCGCGGGTGGCATAAAAACGTTTGTCCGCCGGTGCGAGCGAGCTGGTCTGCCCAATAATCGCCACACCCACGTCTTTAATAATTTCGCGGAAACGGTTGTCGTCCGGGAAGATGTCGAAGCCCGGAATGGCTTCCAGTTTGTCGAGCGTACCGCCGGTATGGCCGAGGCCGCGACCGGAGATCATCGGAATATAGCCGCCGCAGGCCGCGACCATTGGGCCCAGCATCAGCGAGGTCACGTCACCTACGCCGCCAGTAGAGTGTTTGTCGACAATCGGGCCGTTGAGGTTGAGGCTCTTCCAGTCCAGGACGGTGCCTGAATCTCGCATCGCCATGGTCAGCGAGACACGCTCCGGCATGCTCATATCATGGAAGAAAATGGTCATCGCCAGCGCGGCAATCTGCCCTTCAGAGATGGTGTTGTCACGAATTCCGTTGATAAAGAAACGAATTTCTTCATCACTCAGCGCGTGACCATCACGTTTTTTGCGAATAATTTCTTGAGCGAGAAACAAGGTACCCTCCTGATTAATCAGGTTAAATGCAGCGGGCTCGCGCCCGCGCTACGTTCCTGTAGCCCGGCCAAGCGTAGCGCCGCCGGGGAGATCCCGGAGTCGGCGCGCATGCGCCTCGTCCGGGCTACGATAATGCATTAATAGCTGCTAGCGCTTTTACCGTCGCCGTGGCCCAGCGCCTTCAGCAGGCTAGCCAGCAGAGAGGAAGCGCCGAAGCGGTAGTGACGGGAGTCAGCCCAGTCCGCACCGAACAGTTCATCAGCGATAGACAGGAACAGCTGCGCGTCTTCTGCGCTGCGAACGCCGCCCGCTGGCTTGAAGCCCACGGTTTTCTGCACGCCCATATCACGGATCACTTCCATCATGATGCGCGCGCTTTCTGGGGTCGCGTTCACCGGCACTTTACCGGTAGAGGTTTTGATGAAATCAGCACCGGCTTTGATGGCGATTTCAGACGCTTTACGAATCAGCCGCTCTTCTTTCAGCTCACCGGTTTCGATGATCACTTTCAGCAGCACGTTTGCCGCCGCACAGGCGTCTTTACAGGCTTTCACCAGGTCGAAACCAACCTGCTCGTTGCCAGCAATCAGCGCACGGTATGGGAAGACCACGTCAACTTCGTCAGCACCGTAGGCGATAGCGGCGCGGGTTTCTGCCAGCGCGATATCAATATCGTCGTTACCGTGCGGGAAGTTGGTGACGGTGGCGATGCGGATATCCGGAGTTCCCTGCTCTTTCAGCGTTTTACGTGCAATCGGAATGAAACGCGGATAGATGCAGACAGCGGCGGTATTGCCCACCGGCGTTTTCGCCTGATGACACAGCGCGATCACTTTCGCGTCGGTGTCGTCTTCGTTCAGGGTAGTGAGGTCCATCAACTGCAGCGCACGCAGGCTGCTTGCCTTTAAATCAGTCATTTTGCTCTCCGACGGCATATTGCCGTGTAAATCGTTACCTTGCGGGTCTGTGACTATTGTAACACCGCCCCGCGTTCACACTTCGACTTTCATCACACTTAGTGAAAACTTCGTACAAATTTGCATAACAATAACGAGACATACATCAAATTTTGAAGCCAGAAACGGTAATTAAAGCACCCGTTCGACCGCTGGGATCAAAGGACAGCCTCATCATTTTTCATACACTTCGCCTATCGCTCGTCTGAGGAACTGAACATGCCAACATCGAATGATTCATCACTGCTGCAACACTGCCAGCACATTGTGACAAGCACCGTGTTAACCCCAGAACAGAAACGTCATTTTCTGGCGCTGGAGGCCGAAAACGCTCTGCCGTACCCCGAACTCCCGGAGGCTGCGCGGGCGGCGCTGGACGACGGCGTCATTTGCGATATGTATGAAGGGCATGCACCGTATAAGCCACGCTACGTCCTGCCGGACTACGCGCGCTTTCTGGCTAACGGTTCTGAATGGCTAGAGCTGGAGGGAGCCAAAGATCTGGACGATGCCCTTTCGCTGCTGACCATCCTCTACCATCACGTCCCTTCCGTGACGGCGATGCCTGTGTACCTCGGCCATCTTGATGCGCTGTTATCGCCTTATGTTAGAATTCTAACACAAGATGAAATTGATATTCGAATAAAACGTTTCTGGCGCTATCTCGATCGCACGCTCCCTGATGCGTTCACGCACGTCAATATTGGCCCGCTTGATACGCCAGTCACCCGCGCAATACTACGCGCAGACGCAGAGTTAAAGCAGGTCGCGCCAAATCTGACCTTTATCTACGACCCGGAAATAACCTCCGATGATTTACTGCTGCAGGTAGCACAAAATATCTGCGAGTGCAGTAAGCCGCACATCGCCAACGGGCCGTTAAATGATAAAATATTCACAAATAGTCAATATGGCATCGTAAGCTGTTACAACTCGCTGCCGCTTGCCGGTGGCGGCAGTACGCTGGTGCGCCTGAACCTCCAGCAGGTGGCGCTGCGCAGCGAATCTATCGATAACTTCTTCGCGAGAGCGCTACCACACTTCTGCCAGCAGCAAATCGATATCATCGATGCGCGCTGCCGCTTCCTCTACGAGCAGTCGCACTTCTTTGAGAATAGCTTCCTGGTGAGTGAAGGGTTGATCGACCCGGATCGTTTTGTGCCGATGTTCGGCATCTATGCGCTCGCCGAAGCAGTCAACACCTTATGCGAGCGCGAAGGGCTTAGCGGGCGATACGGTAAAGACGAGCAGGCGAATCAGCTGGCCTACCGCATCAGCGCCGAGCTTGCCGCCTTCGTCGCCCGTACGCCGGTACAGTACGGCTGGCAGCAGCGCGCACTGCTCCACGCGCAGTCCGGCATCAGCTCAGATATTGGCACCACACCAGGCGCACGTCTGCCATACGGCGACGAGCCGGATCCGATTAACCACCTGCTCACCGTCGCGCCGCATCACGCCCACTACACCGCGGGGATCAGCGATATTCTGACCCTGGATGAAACCGTGAAACGTAACCCGCAGGCTGTCATGCAGCTCTGCCTCGGCGCGTTTAAAGTCGGTATGCGTGAGTTCAGCGCCAACGTCAGCGGCAACGATCTGGTGCGCGTCACCGGCTATATGGTGCGCCTGTCCGACCTGCAAAAATATCGTGATGAAGGTTCCCGCACCAACACCACGTGGCTGGGCGAAGAAGCCGCACGCAACACGCGTATCCTGGAACGTCAACCTCGTGTCGTGAGCCATGAACAGCAGATGCGCTTTAGTCAGTAAAATCATCCCGTTCTCCTGCGTCGACGGGCCCGGCAGTCGCCTGGCCCTGTTTCTGCAGGGCTGCAACCTGCGCTGCAAAAACTGCCATAACCCGTGGACGATGGGGCGCTGCAACGACTGCGGTGAGTGCGTGTCGCAGTGTCCGCACCAGGCGTTAAGCGTGCACGACGGGAAAGTCAGCTGGCAAGCGGACGTGTGCCAGCAGTGCGATACTTGTCTGCATATGTGCCCGCAGCAGGCCACGCCGATGGCGCAAACCATGAGCGTGGAACAGGTGATGCAGCAGATAACGCATGTCGCACCATTTATTGAGGGCATTACCGTCAGCGGCGGCGAAGCCACCACGCAGTTGCCGTTCATCACCGCGCTCTTCCAGGCGCTGAAGTCTACGCCTTCACTGGCACACCTGACCTGCCTTGTCGACAGCAACGGCGAGCTGCCGATAAGCGGTTGGCAGAAGCTGCAACCGGTGTGTGACGGGGTGATGGTCGATTTAAAATCCTGGGATAGCGACCGCCATCTGGCGCTGACCGGGCGCGGTAACGCGCGTATTAAACAGAGCATTCAGTGGCTTGCCCAGCACGGCATGCTGACGGAGCTACGGCTGCTGGTCATCCCGGGGCACAGTGATTATCTGGAGGAAGCGGAGCCGCTGGGCGCGTTTATCGCCGCATTGGGGGATATTCCCGTGCGTCTCAACGCCTTTCACGCACACGGCGTTTACGGTGAAGCAAAAGCGTGGGGTAGCGCCGGGCCAATGGATATTGATGCCGTCGGCCAGGCGCTACAGGCCAGAGGAATAACGAGGCTTATCCCTCCGGCGCTGTACTTATAGGGCGAGGAACAGGCCCGCGATGGTGGCGCTCATCAGGTTGGAGAGCGTCCCGGCGGCCACGGCTTTCAGACCGAGCTGCGCAATATCCTGACGGCGGTTTGGCGCCATGCTGCCCAGGCCGCCAATCAGAATGGCAATCGAGGAGAGGTTCGCAAAGCCGCACAGGGCAAAGGAGATGATCGCTTTGGTGTGGTTGGAAATCACCTGCAGACCGGCCGCAGCCACCTCAGCATCCGCCTTCAGGTATTCGCCGAAGTTCATGTAGGCCACGAATTCGTTGATCACCAGCTTCTGGCCGATAAACGAGCCCGCCACCGTCGCTTCACTCCACGGTACGCCAATCACCCACGCCAGCGGTGCAAACAGCCAGCCGAGAATCAGCTGCAGCGACAGTTCAGGGTGGTTAAACCAGCCGCCAATGCCGGAGAGCATCCCGTTCAGCAGCGCAATCAGCGCGATAAACGCCAGCAGCATCGCCCCCACGTTCAATGCCAGCTGCATACCGGATGCCGCACCCGATGCCGCAGCATCCAGTACGTTTGCCGGTGCGTCCGGGTTCTTGGTATCTTTCTCGAGCGTTGGGGAGTCGTGCGGCGTTTCCGTTTCCGGCACGATAATTTTGGCAAACAGCAGGCCGCCAGGCGCCGCCATAAACGAGGCCGCAATCAGGTATTCCAGCGGTACGCCCATCTGCGCATAGCCCGCCAGTACGGAACCCGCCACCGAGGCTAGCCCGCCGCACATCACGGCAAACAGTTCGGAACGGGTCATGGTGGCGATATACGGACGAACCACCAGCGGCGCTTCGGTCTGACCGACAAAGATATTTGCCGTGGCAGAGAGCGATTCCGTGCGCGAAGTTTTCAGCACTTTACGCAGCGCACCGCCCAGAATACGGATCACAAACTGCATGATGCCGATGTAGTACAGCACCGCAATCAGTGAGGAGAAGAAGACGATAACCGGCAGCACGCGCAGCGCAAACACAAAGCCACCGCCGCCAAAGACTTCAAACATCTTGTCGGAGACCAGGCCGCCGAACAGGAAGCCGATCCCTTCGTTGCCGTAGGCAATCACGTTGGCCACGCCTTCGGACATCGCCAGCAGGACTTTACGCCCGGCAGGTACATAGAGGATGAGTGCACCAATGCCTATCTGCAAAAGCCAGGCACCCAGTACGGTTCGGTAGTTAATCGCTTTACGATTGCTGGAAAGAAGTAAGGCTATGGCGAGCAACACCACCATGCCGATGAGTCCCATGAGGATTTGCATACAGAGTCCCTGTGTATTGAAAAACATAATAATTACGGCAAACCAATCGCGGCGATTATAACGCTACGTAATTATCTTTTTTGCAAAACGTCACATGTTTTACGCAACAGTAACAGATGAATAGCCAGTAATGAGATCTACGTCACTTCAGGAGAGTGAAAAGAGTGCGTGTGTATTCGCCAACAGCGCTGCAGCAATCTCTTCCGGGGGTTCGTCTCGCAGCGAACAGAGGTGCGTGAACACATCAGCAATCCGCTCCGGGCGGTTCGGCTGCCCCTGATAGCCGTTGAGCGGCATATCCGGCGCATCGGTCTCCAGAATCAGCGATGAAAGCGGCAACTGCGCCATCACGTCGCGGGTTTTACTGGCACGAGGATAGGAGATCGTTCCCCCCACGCCGATTTTATAGCCCAACTGGACGAAGCGTTCCGCCTGCTGGAGGCTACCGGCAAAACCGTGTACCACACCGGTTCGCGGCAGGTTATGTCGTTTCAGGTGCAGCGCCAGCTTGTCGTGAGTGCGTCGCGAATGGAGGATCACCGGCAGATCGTAACGCTTTGCCAACCGCAGCTGTTCATCCAGCAGGTACTGCTGGCGTTCAAACTGCGGGTTCTCCCGGTAGAGATCGAGTCCAATCTCCCCCACCGCCACCAATTTTTCTGGCCTTAGGGCGATTGCCGCTTCCAGTTGCGCCAGGCTCTCATCGCCATGACGCTCGACTACGATCGGGTGAAGCCCAATCGCGGCATACAGCTGAGAAAACCGTTCGGCCAGCGCCAGTACACGAGGAAAATTGTCGGCCTCGGTGGCCGGAATGATTATCTTGCTAACGCCAGCGGCGGCCGCACGCTGAATACTCGCCTCTTCATCGCCGGTAAAGGGAGGAAAATCGAAGTGGCAATGGGTCTCAATAAAACGGCCGTTCACGCCAGATCCTTATCATCAAAGAGTGTATCGTTTACGGGTGGTACGTCGTTCATCGCGACGTTGGGCATATCTTCCACCACGGGAACCGGGGGAATAGACTGGCCTTGTTTGAGGTGGCGCACTAGCGGTGGAGTCGAAGCCAACAGTTTACCAATGGTCGCCAGAAAGTAACGGCCGCATAAGCGCCCTGTCTTGTAGTCCTGACGCAGTGCGGGGATGCGGCTGCCTAGCGCCATACTCAGTAACGGTTTCGGCGGGTAGATTTCAATAATACGCAGCTTACCCGGCGGGTTCTCAATAAATTGCTGGGTTTCACTGTAGGTCGTTTCATGGTGCTGCACCAAATTCATCAGCGGTTGTAGGCTACTTTCGCCCAGCCAACGCTCCATACGTTTAAACCACTGCGGCGTGTAATACATTTGCGATGGAACGGTACGGATCACCACCAGCGTTTTGGCCCCTTGCTTTGCCGCCTCGCGCACCGGAATCGCATCGCTCACGCCACCATCAAGATAACTGACGCCATCCAGCGCCACGCCGGGGCGATAGAAGCCAGGAATCGCGCTGGACGCCCGAATAATATCAAGCCAGTTCTGCCTGGTGGGCGAAAAATAGCTGGGCGTATAGTCATCGCTTCGGCAAGCACAAATATAAAAGGCTTTTCCCGACGCAAACAGGCGTTCGGCATTTTCCATCGCCAGCGGCATCTGGCCCGCAGTAGACCCGACCAGCCAATCGAGGTCGATAAGATTACCGCCGCGGACAAAACGTACCGGGTCGAAAAACTCCCGCCGGGTGGTGTAGCGCATAATGACTTTGCGCCCGTACCCTGGTTGATTACACAGATAGGCGGAAAGATTTTGCGCGCCCGCCGAGGTGCCATAGTAGAGATCGAAGGGGTTGAACTGTGCCCGCATAAACTCATCAAGCACCCCTGCGGTGAAAATTCCCCGCTGTCCTCCCCCTTCACAAACCAGTGCCGTGCGGCCAGGTTTGAAACGACTCAGCGATAATGGCGCAATATTGCCAAGCGTGACGGGTATACGCTGCCCCACCTCTGCCTACCTGTTTTTTATTCACCAGACTGACAAAGTAGCCTAATTTCCGCTCGGCTAAAACTAATAAAGCCAGTCCGCTGGACTGGCTTTGGTGTCATGCTAGTTAACGCGTGGGGTTCTAGGGCCGTTTACGCCCGGTAAACAGGCTCACCAGGAAGATAATAATCCCGACAACGAACACGATTTTTGCTGCCCACGCAGCCGTACCTGCCAGTCCACCAAATCCTAATGCGGCGGCAATTAACGCGATAACCAGAAATATAATGCCCCAACGAAACATAAGCTTCTCCTTTACCATAGTTAATGTCGACCGCTTGCTATGAGCCTTCAAACCACTCATATGCACTGTTTTTAGTGTGGTGCACATTTTGCCTCCTGCCAAATAGCAGCAGACAAAATCACCACTTATTACTGCGTTTTCAGATCATTTTTGACGCTTTTCACACCATCAACCGCTTTGGCGATACTTTCAGCACGATCGCTCTGCGCCTGAGATTTCACGGTACCCGACAGCTGAACAACCCCATCGGTGGTCTCCACTTTCACATCGCGCGAGGGGACGATGTCATCAGCCAGTAGTTTTGCTTTGACTTCACTGGTTGTTGCCGCATCGCCGGCGTAGCCTTTCATCGAGCTTTCTTTACTGTCGCGGACGTGGAGTTTGTCACTCACTGAAGCGACGCCCTCAACCGCTTTCGCCGCCGCAACGGCCGCTTCGGCCTGAGCCTGGCTGTGCACAAAGCCACTCAACGTCACGACTTTTTTGTCCGTTTTCACCGAGATATCGGTACTCTTCACACTCTCGTTATCTACCAGCGCGGCTTTTACTTTCGCCGTGATGGTGCTGTCATCCATAAAGTTACCCACTTTACTTCCTGCGCTTTCAGCACTCGCCTGCGCCTTATCCATTGTCGTGGTTTCGGCATTGGCCGCACCGGTGGCGACAGCGGAGGTCAGCATCACGGCGAGCAGCGTTTTAGAGATCGTCAGTTTTTTCATCGTCATCAATATATTCCTGTATGTTTTGCTCATCATCCGAGCACTAGCAACACGCAGGTTGCATTGCTGAATAGGGTCAAGAATCCCTGCTCGCAGACTTCTCACGGCTCCCCGAGTCCACCAGGGCCATCAAACACCGCGAAATTGCGCTCTGAGCCAGTTATTAATATTGCGACAGAAATAAACGTTAGCTTTAAGAGCTTAACCAGGACGTATTATCAGCATTTAAAGCCAACGTAGATGTCATCGCTTTGTTAAATATAGATCACAATTTTGAAACCGCCCGCTTCGCTGTTCAAAAAACAGACAGTTAGCGGAAAAAGAGGGGGAATTAAGAACTTTCCGTAAGCGGCTAATTAGGAAGGAAAAGCGTCAGGGTGCAGCGGATGCCGCACCCTGAAGGGGTTTTTAGTGCTCGCGAGTTTTGCGGAACTCAACTTCAGGATAACGTTCCTGAGTCAGATTCAGGTTCACCATGGTTGGGGCGATATAGGTCAGGTTATCACCGCCATCCAGCGCCAGCTGAACTTCGTTTTTACGTTTGAACTCTTCGAATTTCTTCACGTCTTTGCTCTCAACCCAACGGGCCGTCGCGACGTTCACCGATTCGTAGATAGCTTCCACGTTGTATTCGCTTTTCAGACGCGCAACAACCACGTCAAACTGCAGCACGCCCACCGCGCCGACGATCAGATCGTTGTTGGCGATCGGACGGAACACCTGCACCGCGCCCTCTTCGGACAGCTGAACCAGCCCTTTCAGCAGCTGTTTCTGCTTCAGCGGATCCTTCAGGCGAATGCGACGGAACAGCTCCGGCGCGAAGTTCGGAATACCGGTGAACTTCATCATTTCGCCCTGGGTGAAGGTATCACCAATCTGGATGGTACCGTGGTTGTGCAGACCGATGATGTCGCCCGGGTAGGCTTCTTCAACGTGAGAACGGTCGCCCGCCATAAAGGTCAGCGCGTCGGAAATCACCACGTCTTTACCGATACGTACCTGACGCAGTTTCATGCCCTTCTCATATTTCCCGGACACCACGCGCATAAATGCGACGCGGTCGCGGTGTTTCGGGTCCATGTTGGCCTGAATTTTGAAGACAAAGCCGGTGAACTTCTCATCCTGCGCTTCCACCAGACGGGTGTCGGTTTTACGCGGCATTGGCGCCGGCGCCCACTCCACCAGACCGTCCAGCATATGGTCAACGCCGAAGTTACCCAGCGCGGTACCGAAGAATACCGGGGTGATTTCACCGGCCAGGAACAGCTCTTTATCAAACTCGTTGGACGCGCCCTGAACCAGCTCCAGCTCATCACGCAGCTGCTGTGCCAGGTCTTCACCGACGGCGGCATCCAGTTCCGGATTGTTTAAGCCCTTAACGATGCGCACTTCCTGAATGGTGTGGCCTTTACCGGTCTGATACAGATAGGTTTCATCTTTATAGAGATGGTAAACGCCTTTGAACAGCTTGCCGCAGCCAATTGGCCAGGTGATTGGCGCACAGCCAATTTTCAGCTCGCGCTCAACTTCATCCAGCACTTCCATCGGATCGCGGATGTCACGGTCGAGTTTGTTCATAAAGGTCAGGATCGGTGTATCGCGCAGACGGGTTACTTCCATCAGCTTGCGGGTACGATCCTCGACGCCTTTCGCGGCATCGATAACCATCAGACAGCAGTCCACCGCCGTCAGCGTACGGTAGGTATCTTCGGAGAAGTCTTCGTGCCCCGGGGTGTCCAGCAGGTTCACCAGACAGTCATGGTACGGGAACTGCATCACGGAGGTGGTAATGGAGATACCACGCTGCTTTTCCATCTCCATCCAGTCAGATTTAGCATGCTGGCTGGAGCCACGGCCTTTTACCGTACCGGCGGTCTGAATAGCCTGTCCGAATAACAGCACTTTTTCAGTGATTGTCGTTTTACCGGCATCCGGGTGGGAAATAATGGCAAAAGTGCGGCGTTTGGCCACCTCTTGCAAATAAGGAGACAACGTCATAATTCAATCTTCTTGAGTAAGCACGGCTTCACACCGCGCATGTTGAATACGAAAAAATTGCGGCTATTTTACCCATCAAAGGGGGGCTGGCAATCACTGTTTACACAGGAGTAACTCCAGTTCAGGCAATGAGGTCACTGTCCAGTCAGGCGTAATGCCTTCCGGCAGTGGACGCTGATGCGCGTTCAGCCAGCAGGTTGCCCACTCGGCGTTCATCCCACCGCGAATATCGGACTCGGCGGTATCGCCGACCATCAGCACGCGGGAACGGTCCGGATTACCGGCCTGTTCCAGGGCATAGTCAAAGATCCGGCGATCCGGTTTTGCCACGCCCACTTCTTCAGAAATAATCAGCAGATCAAAGTGTTCGCGAAGCCCGGTGCGTTCCAGACGAATTTGCTGTAGCGATGTAAAGCCGTTGGTGATGATACCCATCTTCACCTTGCCCTTCAGGGCATTCAGCAGCGATACCGCGCCCGGCAGCGGGGCGCAGATTTCCGCCATCGCGTTCATAAAGGCATCGTTCAGGTCGCCTGGTTTCACGTTCAGACGCTCCGCCCAGCTGGTAAAACGTTGGTGCTGAAGCTGCAGCGAGGTGATCGCGCCATTCTGATAGTCGACCCACAGCGGCTGATTGACCGCCTGGTAGTCCTGGAAATCTTCCGCGGTAAAGGTCACGCTATAGTCGAGAAACATCCGCTGTAAGCCGCTAAACGAGTCAAACGTAAACAGCGTTTCGTCGGCATCGAAGAAAATCCAGTCCCACTTCTTCATCTTTTCACCTTGTCTTACATACTGAGGGGCAGCGCCATAATGATGGCGTCCTCACGGCCGTCCGCCGTGGGGTAATAATTGCGACGGATTGTCGCCTCATTGAAGCCTAAGCTTTCATACAGCGCGATGGCCGCGTGGTTCGAGGCTCGCACTTCCAGCCATAGCGTCACCACGCCCTGCACGTCTAGCGCATCAATGAGATGTTCCAGCAGTTCACGTCCCAGACCACGGCGCTGATACGCGGGGTCAACGGCAATGTTGAACAGCGTGGCTTCGTCCAGCACGACCTGAGTAATGGCAAACGCGGCCATTTCACCGTCGACGGACAGCTGGAGGTTCAGATAGCGCTCGCCCTGGTTGCTGGCGAAGGTTTTTTCACTCCAGGGAAACGCATGCGCGCGCGTTTCGATTTGAAAGGCGCGGGGTAAATCAGTCGTGCTGAGGGTTGAAATCGTGTTCATGGGCGCAAATTTGTTGCCACAGCGCGGCGCGGGCTTGCGCGCTAGCCTGTAGTTCATTAAACGGAGGCGTCGAAATCACCGCCCCTTCCAGCGTCACCGGCGTATCGTTGCCAAGACGCCAACAGTGGCAGCGGCTGTCCTGCGGCAGCATCGCCACCCGGTCAGGCGTCAGCGGTAAAACCTGGTCTGGCGTCAGGCGCAGCGCGCGGAGAATATCGCTAATCAACGGCTCGGTGAGCGGCGGTAACGCCTCGGCCACCATCACCAGCTTGACATGCGGCGGAAGCGTAATCGCAATTTCACCCTGCAGTGCCCCAGGGCGACGTAATGCCCACTGGGTGATACCCAACTGTTGTAATTGCCAGTCTCGCCGGGATGTCATGTGAAACGCTCCTGTCTATCAAGGGCGCAAATATAGCAAATTCATCGAAACTGCGCCAATTACACACTATAATCCCCGCCTAAGTTTATTGAGGAATAATTCATGTCTGCTTTTACCCCGGCAAGTGAAGTCTTGCTGCGTCACAGTGATGATTTCGAACAGAGCCGTATTTTCTTTGCCGGCGATCTGCAGGATGACCTGCCCGCACGTCTGGAAACCGCGGCAAGCCGCGCGCATACCCAGCAGTATCACCACTGGCAGGTGCTGAGCCGCCAGATGGAAGACAACGTTCGCTTTAGCCTGGTGGCTAAGGCAGAAGACGTGGCGGATTGCGATACCCTGATCTACTACTGGCCGAAGAACAAGCCGGAAGCCCAGTTCCAGCTGATGAACATTCTTTCTCTGCTGCCGGTTGGTACCGATATTTTTGTCGTCGGTGAAAACCGCAGCGGCGTACGTAGCGCCGAGCAGATGCTGGCTGAATATGCGCCACTGAATAAAATCGACAGCGCGCGTCGCTGTGGTTTGTACCACGGCCGTCTGGAAAAACAGCCAACCTTCGACGCAGAACGTTTCTGGGGCGAGTACCAGTTGGATAACCTGACCATCAAGACCCTGCCTGGCGTATTCAGCCGCGACGGTCTGGATGTCGGTAGCCAACTGCTGCTTTCTACCCTTACCCCGCACACCAAAGGCAAAGTGCTGGATGTCGGCTGCGGCGCTGGCGTGCTGGCGGCAACTCTGGCCAGCCATTCACCGAAGGTGCGCTTGACCCTGTCTGACGTGAGCGCCCCGGCGGTCGAAGCCAGCCGCGCCACACTTGCGGCGAACGGTGTCGAAGGTGAAGTCATTGCCAGCAACGTCTTCTCTGAGATTAACGGTCGTTTTGACATGATTATCTCCAACCCACCGTTCCACGATGGGATGCAGACTAGCCTGGATGCAGCCCAGACTTTAATCCGCGGCGCGGTCCGCCATCTGAACAGCGGCGGCGAGCTGCGCATCGTAGCGAACGCCTTCCTGCCGTATCCGGCGGTGCTGGATGAAACCTTCGGTTTCCACGAAGTGATTGCCCAGACCGGTCGTTTTAAAGTGTACCGTACCGTTTTGACCCGTCAGGCTAAAAAAGCCTAATCAGATCGCGTGTAGCCCGGCCGAGCGCAGCGACGCCGGGGCTTACACCCAGGCATTTCCCGGCGTCGCTACGCTCGGCCGGGCTACATAAACTCCCCATAACCGAAGAAACGCCTTTTTTTTCGGCAATCGCGCCGAGTTCGATAATTAACTATTGACGCCCAGCGTAAAATCTCTAGAATTCGGCCCCGTGGTAATGATTCTTTCATAAAGAGTCAATGGTATGCGAAGGTGGCGGAATTGGTAGACGCGCTAGCTTCAGGTGTTAGTGTCCTTAGG